>URRM01000122.1 GCA_900550295.1 uncultured bacterium | reverse complement strand
CGTTACTGAAAACTTATAAAAAGTTATAAACCTTTATGTTTCATTCCTACTTCAATGAGTATGCTTTTGTACTGTCGAAACAGATACTACTCACAAGTTCTTGTACTCTCCATAGGCGTAAATTCCGAATTAACGTATCCGTACATATTTGCATTAACGTTTCATTGTTAGCTTGCAAATTTTTCTCCATAAGCTTTTAGGTTTAGTGATGCTTGAAAATCTCTATTTATAACATTTCCACATTCACATTTATAAATTCTGTCAGATAATTTCAAATCCTTTTTTATATTTCCACAACAACTACAAAGTTTTGACGATGGATAAAATCTATCAGCTACAATGAGCTGAATACCATTGTTATTACATTTGTACTCAAGCTGTTTTCTGAATTCAAAGAATCCCTGATTCTGAACCGCTTTGGATAAATGTCTATTCTTCATCATTCCACTAACGTTTAAATCTTCGATACAAATAAATCTTGGTTTTCGATTTACGATTTCAGATGTGGTCTGATTTAAATAGTTTTTACGGATATTTGTTAATCTATGATTCACTTTAAGTAAAAGTTTTTCGTTTTTGATTACATTTTTAGTTTTACAGTAACTTACTCCTTTCTTATTTTTCTCATACTTTCGAGAAACTCTACGCTGTAACCTGCGTCTGCATTTCTCTAGTTTTTTAACTACTTGGCTTTTATTAATATTCTTGTATGTGTTGCCATCAGAGCAAATAGCCAAATCCTTAATTCCTAAATCAATTCCTATACCATCATTATTTAGATTTTTCTTGCAGTCTGGAAATTCCACGCATACGCTAATCCACCAGTTTAATCCGTCAAAGGATATTCTCGGATTCATATATTTAGCATCTGTGGGAATACGTCCATGTTCTGCAAGTCTTACCCAGTTCAGCTTTTGTTTGTTCGCTTTCCTGCTAGAAGAAAATCCCTCAAATTTAACGTGAGTGTCACTAAACTGTATTTTAATGTTGTCCTGATAAAATTTAGGCGTTGATTTCTTTTTAGACTTGAATCTCGGATGTTTTTGCAAACTTTTGAAAAAGTTTTTGTAGGCTATGCAAGCATCTTTAATTGCCTGTTTGGTTACATTATTGGAAACATTTTGTAGCCACGCGTATTCAGCAGAATTCCTAAGCCTTGTAAATTCTTTTCTAAGCTCTGAATCCGAAATGAACTTGCCACCTTTTTCATAGTTATCCTTTTCCTTGGCTAAAGCCCAGTTATAAGCAAATCTTGCCGCACCTGCATATTGAAACATTTTAGTTTGTTGTACATTATTAGGTTCTAACATTACCCTTACGGCTTTTACCATCATTTTCTTCCTCCTGTATCAATTCTTGAACAAGTTTCTTAGCTTTATCCGCTCGTTTTCCTTGTAGCTTACAACTGAATACTGTGATTATTTGTACTAAATCTTCAACGAGTTCTCGTTGCTCAGATTTTTCAGTATTGTCAATAATCTCAATTTCACAGTTATATAGCGAAGCTATATATTCTACCAACTCAAAACCAAAACGTAAAAGCCTGTCTTTATACAAAACAACAACCTTTTCAACCTGATTTTGAGAAATGCGTTTGATTAGTTCCCGAAGTCCTTTTTTCTTGTAGTCAATGCCAGAACCAATATCACTTATTATCTCAAACGGTTGTCCTTTTGCCATAAGATATGTTTTCACATTATCAATCTGTCGTTCTAAATCATCCTTTTGCTTATGACTTGAAACACGACAATATCCGATTGTAATGCGATTTCTAGGCTTTACATTCATTACTTGGCTGAGCTGTTCATCAGAATAATATCTATATCCACTTGTTGTAGTATGATGCGGATGAAGTTTTCCGTTAGAATCCCAATTTCGCAACGTTTGTGCAGATACACCTATAATTTTTGAAAATTCATGTATAGAATAATATTTACTCAAAGCATCACTTCCTTTCAATATTATTCTATACTAATAACCTATAAAATTCAACAGTTATTTATATACTTTTATAAGTTTTATT
>URRM01000121.1 GCA_900550295.1 uncultured bacterium | reverse complement strand
TATCCTCGTGTTTATTTAATGTCTGCCAATTCTATTGACAGACTTTTTATTATGTAGCCCGAGCAAAGTTGATTTTTTGGTAGATTGAAACGGAGGGAAACTCGTAACTTTGAGTGGAACATTTACCTCTTGTAAACTTTGAATTTTCGTTGCGATTGCGAGCGTTGTCGTTTAATACGAGGGCGTATATTTGCAGTGGGAGGTTTGGATATTTGGCAATAAAATATTATATATCATTCCGCACTTTACGCGGAATCTTAAAAATCCTCCAATAGCCCCATTGCTCTTTTTGTCAGGCTGAGTGTCCTCGCTTATTTTGCAATGCACATATTAAGAGTTTTAGCATGACATAAGATATAATTAAAACGACAATTCAATAATAAACTTGTCAGGAAAAATGTCGATGAGGTTACTATTTTGGAACCCTGTGATAAGAAAATATTAGCAAAATTAAATGACAATTGTAATATTTATCTTAAGTTAGTTTTGCTTTTAAAATTAGATACGCAAACGTATTATAATTTGAGATTGATTTTAGGATTGGAAACAACTCGGTAAATAATTTAGGTGCAATAAATTGCACCCAACAGACTTATGAATTCATAAATGGATAGAGTGGTGTTAACAATAAGCCTAAACAACCAAGAGCACTAACAAGAAGAACAAATCCCCAAGCAAAAATATTAACAAGAATATCGTCTGCCTTAGAAGGATTTTTGGGTGCTTTCTTAAATAAAGCAGGTAATACTTCATACAATTCAACTAAATTGTGTAGTGCCACATTGGTATTTTTTACTATTGGAATAGCAACAAGTGGACCTGTGTAACTGATAGTTCCAAGAAGTGAAAATGAAGTATACATAAGCTTAATCTTTTTATTGTCATATTTAATTGTTAAGTCATTATTCAATTCTTCAGACATAATGTTTTCTGTTTTAATAATTTGTATGACTTTTGGGTTATTAATTTTGCCTTTACATATTGTAATAGTTTTATCATTTATACACAAAAACCTATTATATTTAACTAAATTAGATATTAAACAAAATAATCCAACAAGTATACTTATTAAAGAAAAAAGTGTGGCTAATATGTTATATGCATCTAAAACACATGCGCTAATAAATATAAATGAAATTGGAGCAAAAAAGTTAAAAAGAGAATATAAAATTTTCGTACTTGTATTCAATCTTATTACTTTATTGTTTTCCATGTTATCTATCTCCTATTGGTTAACTTCTAACTTATTAGCATGTAGATAATGTTCAGCTTAAAAGAATTACAAACGGGGACTTATCTACGAGTCAGTCTTAAACACTTTGGGTGGGCACAGTCTTATTCCGTTCTTTAATTCATTCTTATTCTACTATTTTTTACAAATTCATGATACAAGGTTGGGCTTTCAGCCCAACAAATTTATTATCGTTGAAGTAGAAACTCCAACCTACTTCTATTATGGTGTCGAGAAGGGGACTATTCTGGAATCCTACGACAAGAAAATATTAACAAAATTAAATAAAAATTGCAATATTTATTGCAAACTGGTTTTGTGTTTAAAACTAGATACGCAGACGTATTACAAGTGCTATAGCTTTACCTATGCAAAGTCGATTTGGATGAAGTAATAATCCCATAAATATTTTAATTTCTTCATCAGTTAAACAAGTTCTGTATTCATTTACTTTTGCATACCTATATTGAGGGATAAGCTTTGTATAATCTTCTGTTTCGTTAATAATATTTTTCCAACGGTGAAGTGTACCACGAGATATTTTTCCTAAAATTTCAAAAAGGTGAGAATTACTTGTGTTGTGTAAATTCACAAAATCATAATCAGCTTGGAGTTTATTATCTGATTTTTTACGAAACTCTTTCCATTGATTAAGCAAATCTAATCTTGCTAAGGCTATTTTCTTTGATTTTTCTGGAGTGAATGTAATTGAATCTTCTGTCATTAATTTAGCCTTTCAATATACCAATCGCTCATACCAAAATGATTAAAATTCCATTGAAGGTCAAAATAAAAATCAGATTCAAAATTTTTATTAAATTTAAAAGTTTGTTTATTATTT
>URRM01000120.1 GCA_900550295.1 uncultured bacterium | reverse complement strand
TTGTAAACGATTAATTTAAATCATGTCTAAGATATTTTCTTTGGACAGCAGTGATTTATGCATATAGATTTAAATTTATTTATATGAATGTTCAGGTGTAAATTGCCTTTATTTTGATGCATTCTAAAAGTCAAGAAGTGGTGTATATACACTTTATATACAAATTCTAATAAAAATGATATAATCAATACGATATGTGTGCCGGTTGAAAGGTATTTTGGAATAAGAATTGTAAAAAAATCTTAATAAAAAAAATATAAACTAGCAATTTTATACATTTACAAAACTTTCATGCGACATAGAAATTTAAACTTAGGAAGGTAAGGTATGCAAGTAAACAAAGTATCAGCTATAGCATTTACAGGAATTAAGAACGCTCAAAAAGCTGAAAAACAACAAGCACAAACAGTTAGTACAAACCCTATGCAAAAGGCTCCAATGCCTAGCGCTCAACTTATGCAAGTTATGTCAGGCGTAAAAGTTTCACGTCCTGAACCAACAAAATATACACCTGAAACAGCAGAAAAATTCTTAAAAAATCACCCTGCTAACAAAGCATTACAAGGTGAAGACAGAGATAACATTAAAAAAGTTATGTGCAGTGGCACAAAAGAAGCTGCAAATGTTCAAATGCAACTTTCTTTAATCGCTGATGGCGACCTTGAACCATCAACAGTAAAATGCTACTGGGCAACCGGTAAAATGAACGAAAATCTTGCAAAAGATATCGACATGGTTTACGAAGCTAAAAAAGCAGGTAAAAACGTAAATGATGTTTATGTACCAACAGTTAAATCTAAGGCTGAAGGTCATAAAAATGTTAAAGTCGGCGATGTATTTAAAGTAGACAAAGAAGACAAAATCTACGTTAAAGCTAACGACAAAGAATCTAGACAATTGAACATGGACAAAGAAATGTTCGTTAAATTGTTCCCACCTGCTAAAAGATTTACAACTCAACAAAGAAGCATCGGTGATTGCTACCTTGTTTCAACTTTAGGCACTTTGATGAACAACCCTAAAGCTAGAGTTGCTGTCTATGAAGCTTTCAACCAAGACGGCAAAGACGTTACTGTTAAATTTAAAAACGGTTTCGGCGAATACAAATATGAAAACGCAGAACTTCCTAAAAACCGTGTTCAAAAATACAGTCTTGCCGGTTCTACAGGTATCAGATTATTAGAAGATGCTTATGGTCTTGATTCTGTTAACAAAGCAGACACTATGTTCAAAAAAATTATGAACGAAAGAATTTCTGCTAAAGAAAAAGAATTAGCTAAAGCTCCTATGGCTAAAAAACCTGAATTAATGGAATCTATCAAAGGTCACAAACAAAGATTAGCTGATTACAACAAAGCTAAAGCTGATCCAAACAGAACAATCGTTGTTTGCCGTGATGACAACTTCTACAACATTTTCTATGAAGAAGACAAAAACGGTTTAATATTCACAGATTTGAAAAAAGATCCTGACAACAAAGAAGATAAATTCCAACGTGCAGCTGATTTCTACAGAGGCTCTTTGGGTGGTTACAACTTTGAAGTATTACAAAGATTCGGCTTCGGCGGATTCAGACAATGGAACTTGAACTTTGAAGCTGACCAAGTTAAAGAAATGATGATGAAACCAAACTTCAACGAAGACTACATCATGACAGGTGGTACTCGTGCTTCCGGCGGTAGAACAGAAAACCCTGTTGCTGAAGCTGCAGGTGTTTACGGTTTCCACGCTTACACTCTTGAACCACAAGTTAGTAAAGACGGTGAATTAAAAGTAAGATGCACAAACCCTTGGAACACTTCTTACAACGCTGATATCGACTACGATAAATTCTTAGAATACTACGATTCAGCATCTGTATGTGATGTAAATTCTTATGGTAAAAACTTACCACTTGAAGAACAACCGGTAAAATATGGTAAAAAAGGTCCTATCGCTCCAAATTCTAACGAAGAACCTGTTACTTGGTACATCACAAATAAACAACCAATCAAAAAAGCTTAATTAAATTTTTAAGAATACAAAAAACGGGTTTTGAACATATTCAAAACCCGTTTTTTATTAGTTATGCTCTTATTATACATACTATCCTATGTTTATTTATAGTTTTCTTAATAGAAGATTTTGGCGCAATATATTAAAATATTCATATTATGGTTAATAAACAACTGAAACTTATTGGAATTAATATAAAGGCTGAAAGATTGAAGAATAACCTTTCTCAAGAACAACTCGCCGAACTAACCAACATTTCGATACCAACTATAAGTCTTATAGAAACAGGTAAACAAAAT
>URRM01000119.1 GCA_900550295.1 uncultured bacterium | reverse complement strand
GATTGCTAAAGCAATCGGCGCCTCTTTTAGGCTTACAGGCAGGCTTAAACAGCCCACCTGTAACAATCATCTGCGTGCAGGGACTGCAGCTGAAATAACTTTTTTCATATTTCCGTTGATTATGGTTGTTGTTTTAGGTTGAGAGTGAGTTGGTCGTTGTTGGATGTATGATTCTACGTTAGATGATTGTTGAACATAAACTTCTCTTTGAACTTGTTGTGGTTGTTGCAAAGATTGTTGAAAAGATTGTTGTTGCAAGCCATAAGGATTTCTTGATGCTTGTGGTGCAACCATAGTTTGTTTTTGAGATGCATAAGCTTGTTTTGCGGCATATTCACGTTGTTGTTGTGCAAAATATTGAGATAATGACATTCTTTGTTGTGGTTGTGGTTGAACTTGTTGTTGAACGTAAGATTGTGCATAAGCTTGATGATATACTTGCGGTTGCGGAGCTTGAACTCTTGTTTGTTGCATATGTGCAGGAGGATTATCAAAACTTACACCTGCAATTTTACGTTGTAAATCGCATAATCCTAAACATACTGAATCATTGTTAAAAAAATTTCTTAAAAATTGTTCCATAATCTTATCCTCTTCTTCTCTAGTGCTTTATGTAGTATCCTGTATTCTCTTTTTAATGATATTTTTTTTAAAGTCAACATTTTTGTCAAAATTAATCATTAATCTTATTTACATTTTTATTATTATTATGTAGAATGTTTTTAATAATATTTTATAGAAAGTCAACATAAAGGATAAGGAGAAAATAATTATGGCTAAAATTACAAAAGATATGGGTATTATGGAAATAGTACAAAACCATCCTGAAACAGTTGAAGTATTCCAAAAATTCGGTATGGGTTGTATCGGTTGTGCAGCAGCACACTTTGAAAACTTAGAAGCAGGCGCTAAAGTTCACGGTATTGACATTGATGCAATGGTTGATGCTATGAACGAATTGGTAGGAGAAGAATAATAAATGACTCTTTGGCAATTCTGGGCTTGCGCAGGGGTTATAACTCTAATTTTAGAAATGTTTGTACCTTTCACATTCTTTTTAAGTATGTCAGTTGGGGCATTCATAACTGCAATTGTAGCAGTATGGGTAACATCTAAAGTTGTGTTAGTACCTTTATTTGCAATATGTTCACTTGTTTCACTTTTAATATTTAGACCTCTTTTGGCTAAAAATCAAAAAGCTACAAAAGAACAAGAAACAGGTATGGAAGGTCAATATATTGGCAAAACTGCAAAAGCTATAAAAACAATTAACAAAAACGAAGGAGCTATTTCAATCTATGGCGAACGCTGGGAAGCTCGCACTTTACACGACGAAGAAATTCCGGAAGGTTCAGAGGTTGAAATTACTAAAAACGACAGTTTAACTATGTATGTTAAACAAAAATAAGGAGAAAAAATGGACATTTTATTAATTTTATTAATTGTTCTTGCAATCGCTTACATCAAGTTTGGTGTAATCATTGTTAAGCAAATGGAAGAAGTTATCATTGAACGTTTAGGTAAATACCACAAAACTTTAACTCCGGGGCTAAACTTCATTATCCCATTCATTGATGCACCTTGCGGAATTGAATGGAAAGAAAGACAAAAAGGCTTAGACGGTCAAGTTTACTCATACAACAAAATTCTAAAAAGCATTAACAAAAGAGAAACTGTTTACGATTTTCCAAGACAAAACGTAATTACAAAAGATAACGTTACAATCAGCATTAACGCATTATTATACTTCCAAATCGTTGATGCAAAATCTGCGGTTTACGAAATTTCAAATTTGTTAGACGCTATTGAAAAATTAACTCAAACAAACTTAAGACAGTTAGTTGGTAAGCTAGACTTAGACGAAACACTTATTTCTCGTGACCAAATTAACCAAGAATTAAGAGAAATCTTAGACGAAGCCACTAATAAATGGGGTGTAAAAGTTAACCGTGTTGAACTTCAAGACATCAATCCACCGGCTGATATTCAAGCTGCCATGGAAAAACAAATGAAAGCAGAACGTGAAAAACGTGCTGTAATCCTTGAATCAGAAGGTATGAAACAATCTGCAATTCTTCAAGCTCAAGGGGAAAAAGAAGCCGCTATCAACAAAGCGGAAGGTGAAAAACAAGCTGCAATCTTGAGAGCAGACGGTGTTGCAAAAGCTCGTGTACTTGAAGCAGAAGGTGAAAAACAAGCTGTTGAATTAATCATCAACGCAATTGGTGATAAAGGTAAACCTGATCAATATTTAATCGCAATGAAATACCTTGAAACATTAAAAGGTATCGCCTCAGGTCAAGACAACAAAGTTGTTTATATGCCTTATGAAGCAACAGGAGTTCTTTCTTCAGTTGACGGCATTAAACAAATGTTTGACCATAAATAATTTGAACAAAATAAATAACAATAAAAAGGCGGAGCCGTTTCACG
>URRM01000118.1 GCA_900550295.1 uncultured bacterium | reverse complement strand
CGTTTTTCTAAAAAAATCGTTAATATTTTTTCACATTATTTTGAATTTTGGCAATTTTTAATATTGAGGATATTTACATGCAACGTGAATAACTTTAGGGTTATTTATGCATTTTGTGTATAAAAAAATTATGACAGTAAATTACTTATCACCAACGGGTAGCATCCCTACATATCAACGAATACCGGTGGGTTCAACAACCGCTCCAATTGAACGTCAATCTTTTATTAACAAAGATGATGTCACAGATTGGACTAACACTAAAAAAGAGCAAGCAGAAATTGAACTTCAAGAAGCTGAGCACTTTTTTGCAGCGTTGTGCAAAGTTGTAGATAAGGTTCAAGATTTATATCAAAAATCAGACAAAAGCACTCGTGTTTCCGCATTAAACAAGACAAAAGAAGTTTTAGCTGACAAATGTGATTACTTTTTCAATAAAAAATGTCATGCCGATACCCAAGAGGATGACTGTTTTTACAACAAAAAATTAAGTCGCAGTGCAGCATTGATAAGTCGTGATGTATATAACAACGAGCAAAAAGAAATTAATGGCTACAAACCTGTAGAAAAACTTGAAGATGCACAAACCGGTCTAAGAGTTGTAACTTACAAAAAGAATAACGACATTATTGTCGCTTATTGCGGAACAAACGATGTTAAAGATTTCGTAAGTGATGCTCAAATGGCGATGAACGAAGTGCCGGAGCAATTTGAAAAAGCAAACCAATATTATTTAAATACAGTCAAAAAGAATCCTAACGCAAGTGTTATCGTCACAGGGCACTCCTTGGGCGGTTCATTGGCACAACTTGTAGCAAGCAAAAATAGAACAACAAGTGCAATAACCTTTAATGCTTTTGGCATAAAAAGCATTATGAATAACAAAAACAAAGAAAGCAAAGAAGTTTTTCAAGATAACAAAAACTCTTTTAACTACATAATTATGGGCGATCCGGTTTCTAATTCCACACAACACGTTGGTGTCACAACAAGGTTGAAGAAAACTGCAATCAACAATCACTCCATCGCAAATTACATAAACCTTTGGGCATAATTATTTTATGTATTGAGAAAGTTTTCGTTTTATCATAACTAACTCTTCACGAGTTAGATATTTTGCTATGCGAGGGAATTCATACATAACATCTTCGTCTGAATACATTCCGCATTCTACATTTCTAATCCAATCATTAACTTCTTTAGTAATCATGTTTGCCTCTTAAAACTTGTTTTCACAAGGTTATTATACCATCTTTGCAAAATATATTTAGAATTGTAAACTTTATATCTTGATTTTTACATCTAATTGTGCTAGTATTCATTACTAAGAGAATACGTATTAAATACGACCTCCAGTTGGAATTAAAATATTTAGATATTTACCCCCAAAGACCTTTGATAAACACTACTTAGATTCTAATCACATTGTTCTAGAATATTGAGCTATGTGATTTTGTTTTGTTTACAATTTATATGTTTTTTAGAAAAACAGGATTGTAACAACATGTAAATGTTCACAGTTTAAGCATAAAATTTTAATTATGATATTACGATAATAATTTATATCGATTAACATATCGGAGTGTGTGTATATGACAGATTTAAATTCATTAACAATGTTATATCAGAAAAAACAAGCTCTATCAAAAGTTATCATATCTAAATTAATAATGACATTTCTTAATGCACTTGCAATACATTGGTATTTTCTTCTAACATAATTTCATAACCTACAAGTGCAGTTGATTTCCAATCAAGAAATCCAACTACTTATCATAAGATGTTGTAGTAGAACCGTTTGCCCTATAACTACCTGTTTTTCTGCCATAACTATCATAAGAATTTACTGTTGAGCAAAATCCATAACTAGCAACAAAACATAACGTCAATAATGTCAAAAATATTTTCTTCATAATTTCTCCTTTTATTTATATAATGATTTCAAACAAAATTTGTTCATTTTTGATAAAACAAAACTTTGTCATCACTCTAACACTATAACCTATCCCCACGTCAAAAATGGACAGAAATCAAAAAAACTAAAAAAACAACTTAAAATTTCATATCAACTACCTTTATGTTAAAATTAAGTAACTCGGAGGTTTTCATGACAAATGAAGTTTAAATTTTAATTAAAAACTATTCTATTAATATCAAAATTATTTTTGTCAGTTATGCGTTTTACTTGAAATACACATTTTTTAGAAATAATTCCGAGATTTTGGTAATATTTTAAAAGTTGATTTAGTAGAGCGAGAGTATTTTTTATCCTTTTGGCACACAAATTTCTATTTTTGCATTTAATATAAAAACTTTTAATATCCTCAACCGAAATATCGTTTAATTTTCTATCCCCAAATGCAGGCAAAATATGCATTTTAAATATTGAATTATAATTCTTTGCTGTACCCTGTTTGCAATTCTTCTGAACATAATTTTTCATAAAACTATTAATCGCAGTCTTTGTCAAAATAGATTTTTTGATTTTTTTAGGAATCGTAAAAATTTCAT
>URRM01000117.1 GCA_900550295.1 uncultured bacterium | reverse complement strand
TTTAATGTATAATTTTTATATAATTTATTAATATTTAGAGGAATTTTTATGTTAAAAGGAAACGAAATCAGAAAACTTTATTTAGACTTTTTCAAGGACAAGCACCAACATACTATTGTTGAAAGTTCGTCACTTGTTCCTGATAATCCGACTGTATTGCTTACAACCGCAGGTATGTTACAGTTTTTACCTATTTTCTTAGGAATTGTAAAATCTCCATATGATCCCGCTCGTGCAACTTCATGCCAAAAATGTGCTCGTGCCGGCGGTAAGGATTCAGATATTGAAAATGTAGGTAGAACACCACGCCACCATACATTCTTTGAAATGTTAGGTAATTTTTCTTTTGGTGACTACTACAAAAAAGAAATTATTCCTTGGGCATGGGATTTCGTTACAAATGTTTTGAAATTGGACAAAGACAGACTTTGGATTACAATTTTTGAAACTGATGACGAGGCATATGAAATTTGGCGTAGTGTTGGTGTGCCTGCCGAAAGAATTAAGAGAAAAGGCAAAAAAGACAACTTCTGGGGACCTCCGGGGGCTTCAGGTTCTTGCGGTCCTTGCTCAGAAATTCACTACGATTTAGGCGAACAATACAAGTGTGATGATCCAAACTGTGGCATTGATACTTGTGAATGTGACCGCTGGGTTGAAATTTGGAACCTAGTATTTACTGAATTATATCAAGATGAAGAAGGTAATCAATCTCCACTTGAAAAGAAAAACGTAGATACGGGCATGGGCTTGGAACGTATTGCAATGGTTTGCCAAGGTGTTGCATCAACATTTGAAACTGATTTATTAAGACCAATTCTTGATAAAGTTGTTGAAATGAGTGGTGTTCCTTACAAAAAATCAGACAAAACAGATATTTCATTAAGAATCATAACTGACCATGCTCGTTGTGTAACTTTCTTAATCAATGATGGTGTAATTCCAGGAAACGAAGGTAGAAGTTATGTATTACGTATGATTTTACGTCGTGCACTTCGTCACGGTAAGATTTTAGGTATGGATTTACCATTCTTATATAAACTGGTTGATGTTGTAGTTGAAAACTACGGCGAAGCTTATCCTGATTTAATTAAGAATAAAGCTAAAATCGTTGACACTATTAAGAAGGAAGAAGAACGTTTCAACAAAACTCTTGATAGAGGTTACAAATTATTGAATGAATTTATCGACAATAAAAAAGATATTGACGGCGAAAGCGCTTTCAAATTGTATGATACATTTGGTTTCCCATTTGAATTAACAAAAGAAATTGCAGAAGAAAACGGTTTAAAAGTTGACGAAGAAGGCTTTAAAGCAGCAATGAAAGAACAAAAAGACCGTGCAAAAGCTGCAACACAAAAGATTTCTGTAACCGGCGATATCAAATATGCAAAAGTTGAAGAGAAAGTCGGCGCAACAAACTTTGTTGGTTACACTGATTTGGAATGCGATGCTAAAATTCTTGAAACTCTTGACGGTGAAGGTTATATAGATGTTGTACTTGACAAAACTCCGTTCTACGCAGAATGTGGTGGTCAAGTTGGCGATTCTGGTGTAATCGAAAACGATTCAATGAAATTGGAAGTTTTAACAACTTTCAAAGTAAATAAATTATTTGTTCATCGTTGCGAACTTGTAAATGGCGAAGTTGAAATAGGTGCAAGCGTTAAAGCAACAGTTGATAAAGAACGTCGTGGACAAATTAAGGTTCACCACACATCTGCTCACTTGTTGCAAGCTGCATTACAAAAAGTATTGTCAGGCGATGTACACCAAGCAGGTTCTCAAGTAGAAGAAAACAGGATGCGTTTCGACTTCACATTTGACCGTGCTATGACAGAAAAAGAAATTCAAAAGACAGAAGACTTGTTAAATGAATGGATTTCTGAAGATTTAGACGTAACAACAAAAGTTATGAATATAGATGAAGCTCGTCAAACCGGTGCGATGGCTTTATTCGGTGAAAAATACGATGATGAAGTTAGAGTTGTATCAATCGGCGAAGTTTCAAAAGAATTCTGTGCAGGCTGTCATGCTTCTCATACAGGTCAATTAAGACTTGCAAAAATTGTTTCAGAATCTGCAATTGCGGCAGGTACAAGACGTATTGAAGTTGTGGTTGCAAAAGCTGCATTAAATTATTTGACAGAAAAAGCAAATGTAATGGACAAACTTGCAACTAAATTCAAAGCGCACTTTGATGAAGTTGAAGGACGTGTTGATAAACTTATGGAAGAAAACAAAGAACTTCAAAAAGAACTTACAACTGTAAAATCAGCACAAGCAAAAGATAAGTTCAAAGAATTTGCATCAAAAGCGCTTGATATAAATGGCGGCAAATTATTTATTCAAAAAATGGAACAATTAGATTCAAATGCATTAAAAGAAGGCGTTGAAATGCTTGCGAACAAACTTGGTAATTCAATTATTACAGTTGTTGCAGGCACATCAATCTTTGTTAAAGTTTCGGATAACTTTGTTGCAAAAGGCGTAAACGCTGGTAATATCGTTAAAGAGATTGCAGCTGCAACAGAAGGTAAAGGCGGTGGACGTCCACAATTTGCTCAAGGTGCGGTTAAAAATCTGGATAAAATAGATGCAGTTTTAACAGAAATTGAAAATAAATTAAAGGCGTAAGTTTTTATGGTAAATAATAAGGCGCCGAAGGCAAAGC
>URRM01000116.1 GCA_900550295.1 uncultured bacterium | reverse complement strand
AAAGGCGCTGATTGTAGTTATACAATCAGCGCCTCTTCAAATTACTTATTTTTTTTATGCTTTTGTTTTTCTTTTAAATTTAATTTCATCATTTTCAGCATCAATTACCAAAGTATCACCTTTGATAAATTTTTGTGCCAAGATTAATTTAGCCAATGGGTTTTCAACCATTTGTCTAATTGTACGTTTCAATGGTCTTGCACCGTAGATTGGGTTATAACCTTGTGTTGCAAGCAATTCTTTTGCATCCGGCGTAACTTCAAGGTTAATTTCTTGTTCTCCTAGTCGTTTACCTAGAGATTCCATTTGAATATCTACGATTTGTTTCAAATTGTCAAGAGTTAAGCCTTTGAAGAATATTGTTTCATCAACACGGTTTAAGAATTCCGGCTTGAAACGTTCTTTTAAGATATTCATAACCTTTTCTTTTGTATCGCTGAAATCGCCATTGATAGAATCTTCCAAAATAACTTCGCTACCAATGTTGCTTGTCATAATGATAAGCGTATTTTTGAAATCAACAGTTCTACCTTTTGAATCTGTCAAACGGCCGTCATCAAATATTTGTAACATCAAGTTGAATACATCCGGATGAGCTTTTTCGATTTCATCAAACAATACAACTGAATATGGTTTTCTACGAACAGCTTCTGTTAATTGACCGCCTTCATCATAACCAACGTATCCCGGAGGAGCACCAACTAATCTTGCAACGTTGTGTTTTTCCATATATTCAGACATATCAATTCTTACAATCGCATCTTCATCATTGAACATAAAATCAGCCAATGATTTTGCAAGTTCGGTTTTACCTACACCAGTCGGACCTAAGAAAATGAAGGTACCAATCGGACGTTTTGGATCTTTCAAACCTGAACGAGCACGACGGATTGCATCTGAAACGGTATTTACAGCTTCATCTTGACCAATTAAACGTTTATGAAGAACATCTTCCATTGAAATCAATTTCTTCATTTCACTTTCAACCAGTTTAGAAACAGGAACACCTGTCCATTTGCTTACAACTTCGGCAATGTCATCGCCATCAATTTCTTCTTTAAGTAATTGATTGTCTTTTCTATCTGTACCTTGAATATCTTCAAGTTTCTTTTGCAATTCCATTAATTTGCCATATTTTAATTCTGCAGCTTTTTGTAAGTCTGTATTTCTTTCTGCTTTTTCAATTTCAAGTTTAACTTGTTCAATTTCTTCCTTGATAGAAGCTTCACCTTGAATTGTAGCTTTTTCTTTATTCCATTGTTCTTTTAGAACACTGATTTTTGATTCCAAATCATTAATTTCTTGTGAAATTTCAAGAATTTTTCTTTCACAATCAGGGTTAGATTCTTCTTTCTTCAAAGCTTCTCGTTCAATTTCCAATTGAACTTTTTGTCTTGACATAATATCAATTTCTTCCGGCATAGAATCAATTTCAATACGCAATGAAGATGCTGCTTCATCAATCAAATCGATAGCTTTATCCGGTAAGAAACGGTCTGTAATATATCTGTCAGAAAGTTTTGCTGCTTGAATTAAGGCACTATCAAGAATTCTTACACCATGGTGAACTTCATATTTTTCTTTTAAACCACGTAGAATACTGATTGTATCTTCAACTGAAGGTTCATCCACCATAACAGGTTGAAAACGTCTTTCTAAAGCAGGATCTTTTTCGATATATTTTCTATATTCGTTAATTGTAGTTGCACCGATTGTTCTCAAAACACCTCTGGCTAACATTGGTTTTAACAAGTTGCCTGCATCCATTGAACCTTCTGTAGCACCTGCGCCAACTACGGTGTGAAGTTCATCGATAAACATTACAATATGTCCGTCAGATTCTTCAACTTCTTTTAATACCGCTTTCAAACGTTCTTCAAATTCACCACGGAATTTTGCACCTGCAACTAATGCACCTAAGTCTAATGAAATTAATTTATCATTTTTTAAACTTTCAGGAACATCACCTCTAACCATACGTTGAGCCAAGCCTTCAATGATTGCAGTTTTACCAACCCCAGGTTCACCAATCAACACCGGATTATTTTTAGTACGTCTGTTCAAAACTTGTATAATACGTCGAATTTCTTCATCACGACCGATTACAGGATCCAATTTGCCTTTTCTTGCAAGTTCTGTAAGGTCTGTCGAATATTTTTCTAACGCTTTCATATTTTCTTCTGCGTTTTTATTATCCACTTTTTTATTACCTCTTATCTTCTTCATTGCATTTAGTACAGTATTTGACGTAACTCTATTATCTGCAAGCATTTTTTTAATGTTGCTATTTTCAAGTCGAGTCATCGCCAAAAGAATGTCTTCTATTGAAATAAAATCATCTTTCAATTCTTTAGAAGCCTCTTGAGCCAAATCAAGTAACACAACTGTGTTATTTGACATAAACAGTTGTTGCGTATTCTGAACACCGCTTACGGTTGGAAAATCAGTGATTGCTTTCGTAACGGCGTTAATAAAATTTTGATTTAAAAGTTTTAATTCGGTAAGGTAATCCCTTGAAATGCCGTTGTCTTGAATCATCGCCATCATAATATGTTCAGGTTCAATTTGAGTGTTGTGTTTCGCATTCATCAGTGCACTTGCTGATGAAATAATTTCTTGCGAATAGTTTGTTAAATTATCAAAGTTTATCATATTATTATTTTAACTCTCTTTTTAATAATGTTTAAAAACTTCATTTTTAATTAATATTTTA
>URRM01000115.1 GCA_900550295.1 uncultured bacterium | reverse complement strand
CTATTAAGATTCCGTTAAAACACAAAAAGTAATTATTATGATGAAAATATTTAATAAAGATTTTTTCAATAATACTATTTAATATAATTTGAAAGGGATGAATTTTATATGAAATTTATAAGAAGACTTTTATTATTTTTATTAATCATAATTGTCATTGTGTGCAGTGTATTCTATATGAATGGAAAAAAGTTGTATGACTCAAAACTATCATCAATAAGTCTTGAAGATAAAATTTCATCTATAAAATCAGATGAAAGCTACGTATCTTTAAAAGATTTACCAGACTATTACAAAAATGCAGTAATTGCAGTTGAAGATCACAGATATTACAATCATGGAGCAATCGATCCAATTGCTCTAGCTCGTGCAATAGTCAGTAACATAAAACAGAAAGAATTTAAAGAAGGTGGTAGCACAATTACTCAGCAAACAGCAAAAAACTTATACTTCATATCTGAAGATGATGTTGTAAGCCGTAAAGTTGCTGAAGGAATTCTAAGTTTCAAGCTCGAAAAAGATTACTCGAAAGACGACATCTTAGAACTATATGTAAACACAATATACTTTGGGAATGGATATTATGGGATAAAAGAAGCCTGCAAAGGCTACCTAAAAAAAGAGCCAAAAGATATGACTCTTTATGATGCCACAATGCTTGCCGGAATTCCAAATGCACCAAGTGTGTATGCGCCAACAGTAAATTTTAATTTAACTCAGAGCAGACAGCGTAAGGTTGTTTCATCAATGCTAGAATATAAATATTTATCTCAAGAGCAAGCAGATAAATTAAATAAAGAAATTACAAATGCCAAATGGTAATGTACAAACTGGTACAAATTAGTAACTGAGAGCAAACTGTACAATTCATTACAAAATGTCATGAATCAGAATAACAGCTGTGTATGAAGAAAGAATTATGCAATCTGTTACAAAAACATGTTAAAACATAATATAAAATATAGACAAAAAAATGCGTATGATTTTCAAAAGACGAATTCTTAATTTTAAAATAAGAGTTCGCCTTTTATCTATTTTTTTATCAAATCCTCTAAAGTTTTACTATCCACATAATTTTCAATTGCATTATCTAGCCCTTGCCAGAAAGAATATGTTAAACAACTATCTTGCTTATGGCATCCTTCCTGAACACATGTTGTTGGGGCTAAATCCCCTTCCGCAGTTCTCAAAATATCCCCAACTTTATATTCATCTGGTTTTCTAGCAAGCTTGTATCCTCCGGCATTTCCTCTAGAACTTTTCACATAACCTGCCTTATTCAATATTGCAATTATTTTTTCTAAATATTTTATTGAAATCTCTTGTCTTGTTGCAATATCTTTTAATGCTATATATTCTTTTGGATTATTCATGGCCAAATCCAGCATTATTGCTAATGCATATCTACCTTTTGTTGAAATTTTCATTATATTTTTCTATATGATACTAAAGTTAGTACCATACACTCCTTTCCAGTTTTTATATTAATTACAAACGGGGGATATGTTTTATATACTTCCCCCGTCATATTTTGTCAAATTGTATTTACTCCTCTTCTTTGCTTGCACTGTTTTCTTTGAATTTTGCATAACTTTCCTCAATTGCCCCCAGCAACCAGTCATGCACCTCCACAGGAGTCTTGCTTTCAGTATTTAACAGCACCTTATCAATTTCCACGCTTTTTAAAAAGTTGCCAATGATTTCTCTGTTGAACTCATCAATAAACTTTCTGTTTACAACGTGACCTTCTCCGCCTCGTCTTCTAATGCTTTCTTCGGTCGGAATAGTAAGTGCTACAATGAAATCAGTCTTAACTCCAATAGCTTCAAAGAAATTTTCAACACATTTGCTTTTTTCTTCGGAAAATTCACCACGTTTAGCATACAAATAGTTCCACGAGAGAGAATCCACAATGCCACGGTCCACCAAAACAATATCTCTGACATTATTAATTTCTTCATAAAGTTTCTGTGCTGTCTTCAAGGTCATCCAGATGTTACCTTTGGAACTACCTGTTTTAAACATATCAGGTACAATCTCCGCCGATTCTCTAACTAGCCCAACTTTATAGCCTTTTTCCTCCAAGCTTCTTCTCAGCATTTTCACGCTGGTAGTCTTACCAGCTTCAGGTGTACCAACAAATTCAACAATGAACGGCCGCATAGTTATGCAACTCCTTCCTCATTACAAATGAATTACGTACTCTGTATGTAGTTTATCATCTTTTTTAAAAAAAGTAAATAGTATATGCTTATCATCCTTACATTTGCATTATACTTCTTTTCAATTTTTAGTTATTAATATATGTATCAAAAAATAATTTCAGTAATTTTAGGTTTTTTCAAAAAATGTATTGACATCTATTCAAAAATATTGTATACTTCTAAGTGCGTTAAGAAATGCACCCTTAGCTCAGTTGGTCAGAGCAACCGGCTCATAACCGGTCGGTCCAAGGTTCGAATCCTTGAGGGTGCACCATTTATTATTTTTTAAATGGCTAAATGGGCAGATGGCCGAGTGGCTAAAGGCGGCAGACTGTAAATCTGTTCTCGTAAGGGTACGATGGTTCGAATCCATCTCTGCCCACCAAGAATTAAGTAGTATTCTGAAAAGAATATTACTTTTTTTGTTTCTCATAAAAAAAATGGATTCGAAAAGGAGGATCAGAAAAGCGTCCGGTGGACGGTTTTCCCGACGCGGCTTGACGAATCCATCTCTGCCCACCAAGAATTAAGTAGTATTCTGAAAAGAATATTACTTTTTTTGTTTCTCATAAAAAAAATGGATTCGAAAAGGAGGATCAGAAAAGCGTCCGGTGGACGGTTTTCCCGACGCGGCTTGACGAATCCATCTCTGCCCACCAAGAATTAAGTAGTATTCTGAAAAGAATATTACTT
>URRM01000114.1 GCA_900550295.1 uncultured bacterium | reverse complement strand
TTTTTTGCAAATATACCGCAACAAGCGCAATATGACACACCGATAAGGTGGTTTTCTTTTGCGCAATTTTTGCAAGCAAAAATTGCGCAAACAAGTAAGGCGGCGGATTTATTATAAATCCGCCGCCTTACAATAATGTATTAAAATAAAAGATTAATGATCTCTTAATTTTGCTAACAAGTTTAGAACTTCTACGTACAACCAAATGAATGTAACCATTAAACCGAAACCACAGTACCACTCAAAAGATTTATCCATCATATTTTGAACACCCATTTCGATTGTTGAAAAATCAATGATAAAGTTCAAAGCTGCGATTATACATACAAATGCGCTAAATCCAATACCAATAAGTCCTGAGCCAAAAAGTCCAGGAATGCTTAAGTGGAAGAATGAACCGATGATTTGTACTAAATAAATTCCAACGATTGAGAACATTGAAATCATCAATACACTTCTGAATTTTTCAGTACACTTAATTATGCCGGCTCTATATAAAACAAGCATGACAAAGAAAGCCATAAAGCTTGCACACACGGCTTGAACAACAATGCCAGGATAAGATTGTTCAAACATTACAGATAGACCACCCAAGATTAAACCTTCTGATAGGGCATAAACCGGAGCCATAAATTGTATGGTTTTTCTTGCAAACATAATTACGATGAACGCAACTATTGAAGCTACAAAACCAACCATCATTAAGCCCATGGCTTTATCTGTAAAGCCTTGCAAAAATAATGAATATTCATATACACTTGTTGCCAATAAGCACAAAAACAATACAAAAGTTTTGTTAATAGCACCATTTACAGTCATTGGTTCGCTATTTAAAATTCTTTCGTTGCCTTCCATTGCTCTTTGCGAAAAAACTGGATTTGACATAAATTTCTCCTTTTTAAAATTACTATGTATAGTTTAACATATTTTTTAGTAGAATTGAAACAAATTAATCTTTTTTTAATGTAAAATATGGATATGCTAAAAGATTTGTTCAAATTTATTCAATATTATGGTAAAAGACGAAAGCTTAAAATTTTTGGATTTTTCTTAGTTTCATTGATTTCCGGATTATTTGAATTTATTGGAATTGGGTTAATCTATCCGTTTTTAATGCTTATCATCAACCCTCAAGAAGTGATTGAATACAAGAGTATCGTAACTGTTATTAATTATTTTCACATAAATCATATTTTGACAATTACCGCACTTATCGGTTTTTTGATTGTTTTAATGTTTTTGTTTAAAAATTTATTGATGATTTTGTGTATTTATTTACAAAATAAATTTGTTATCAATTGGAAAACTGACTTAAATAAAATGCTTATGAAGTTTTATTTGAAGGCACCATATTTCAATGTTTTCAGGACTACAAATTCAGAAAAAATTTATAATTTAACAATTTTGACAGCTCAAACGCTAGAAACATTTGTAATCAAAAGTTTTGTATTTTTTACAAATAGCGTAATTACAGCAATAATTTTATCGCTTTTATTCATAAAATTTCCTTATGTTGCATCATTTTCGGTAATATTTGTTGCAATAAGCATGTTTATGCTGAATAAATTTTTCAAACAAAAAACTGAAATACTTGCGCCTCAAATGCTTTCATATTCACTAAAAAATAATAATCAGGTAATTGAAAACATTAAAAATTCAAAAGAAATTAGAATTTTTTCAGCAGAAGATTATTTTTTGAACAAGTTTGGCAAAATTCAAAAAGAAAACAATGATGTAATTTTTAGAAACACCTTTTTTGCAAGCATTCCGCCATATTTGGTAGAAATTATCATGGTTGTTGCTCTAATTATCTTTGCAGGATTAATAACATTAAAAAATTACGGTGAAACTTCAAAAATAATAGCATCATACGGGTTAATTTTAGGTGTGATTTTTAGAATAGCACCTTCTCTAAATCGAATTCAGGTAGCATTAAATCATATGAACAGCTCAAAAGAATTTATCAAAAAAATGAATAATGAGTATGAACAAAATCATTTTGACATTGTTGCAAATGTTACTACACCAGACAAACAAATTAAATTTAACGACAAAATCTCCCTAAAAGATGTTTCATTTGAGTATCAAGAAAACACTCCAGTGCTAAAGAATGTTTCGTTTGAGATTAAAAAAGGAGAATTTGTTGGTATTGTTGGCTTGTCCGGTGCCGGAAAAACAACTCTGGCGGACATTTTAATGGGATTGTTACCAATAAAATCCGGAGAAATTTTTGTAGATGACGTTAAAATAACAGAAGAAAACTTCAGTACATTAAAGAATTTGACCGGATATGTACCACAAGAAATTAGCTTGTTAGAGGATAATTTCAAAAATAATGTGGCATGGGGACAAGACGAGAATAATATTAATGAAGAGTTTGTGATAGAAAGCTTAAAGCAGGCTCAGTTAATTGATGTCGTTGAAAAGAGTGGCGGAATTAATTCTATGATAAGAGGTTTGTCACAAGGTCAAAAACAACGATTAATGATAGCCAGAGGGCTTTACAGAAATTCTGATGTTTTAATTTTTGATGAAGCGACATCGTCTTTAGATGTAGAAACAGAGCACGAAATCACTCAAATGTTAACAAGTTTAAAAGGAAATAAAACTATAATTGTAATTGCACATAGGTTGTGTACATTGAAAGAATGTGACAAATTGATATACATTAATGACGGTGCCATTGTTGACATTGGAACATTTGAAGAATTAGAAAAAAGCCATGATGATTTCAAAAATTTAATAAAGTTGTCACAAATTTAGAAAAAAGACTTTACAAGAAAAAAAGTCTTTGATATAATGAATTTACAAATATTCCTCAGTAGCTCAATGGTGGAGCAACCGGCTGTTAACCGGTAGGTTGTTGGTTCGAGCCCAACCTGGGGAGTATTTTTTTTGCATAACGTTTTAATATTTATGATTACAAATA
>URRM01000113.1 GCA_900550295.1 uncultured bacterium | reverse complement strand
CTTTTATATATTAACTACTTGTGGAATATAAATATTTTACAGATTTTCTCATAATATTTTGAAAAAAGGAGCATATTATGAGTTTAAAAATGTTGATTTTTGATTATAAAAATGCAGAAAAAAAGTTTTTCAAAAGGCATCAATTTCACGATTTTGACATTGAATTTTTTGAAAGTAGTTTAAATGAAACATCAGTTGGTAATTTACCACAAGAGATTAAAGATACAGCGAGTGTTATAAGCGTTTTTATAACCTCTGAAATTACACCGAAAATTTTGGAACAATTTCCAAATTTAATGATTATTTCAACCCGCTCAACTGGATATGACCACATTGACATAGATGCCTGTTGCAACAAAAACATTAAAGTTTTAAACGTAGAAAATTATGGCTCAAACTCTGTTGTACAATACACTTTTGCTTTAATCCTTGCTCTTGTAAGACGCTTAATTCCTGCTCTTAGCGATTCACACGCTTTTAAATTCGACACAAATAATTATGTCGGGCGAGAACTTAATGCGCTTACGCTTGGTGTAATAGGCACTGGGGCAATCGGCGCTTCTGTTTGCAAAATCGCTCATGCTTTCGGAATGAAAATTTTGGCTTTTGATTATTTACAACGTCCTGAATTAGTAAAAGAATTCCACATTGAATACACAGACAAAGAAAGCATCTATAAAAATTCAGATATTATAACGCTACACGTACCATTAACAAAAGAAACTCATCATTTGATTACAAAAAAAGAATTTGCACAAATGAAACCTACTGCAATTATCATCAACACTGCCCGAGGAGATTTAATAGAAAGTGAAGACCTTTATAATGCCTTATTAAATCACACCATTGCCGGCGCCGGCTTGGATGTAACAGAGTGCGAAAAAATTAGTCTTGGTTATGGAGATATTACCGAAAAACTTGAAACTTCAGACAAAGAATGTATCTCAAAAGTAATACTTACAAGACGTTTAAGTCAATTAAATAACGTTATAATCACTCCTCACGTGGCATATAACACTCAAGATTCAATCAACAGAATTTTAAGCGAAACTTTTAATTCAATAAAAGACTGTCTACAAGGAGGACACGCCAATCAAGTGAATTAGCGTGTCCTTCTCTTTTAACTACTTTTTAACGTACCAACCTAATGTCGTCAAATTAAACTTCAACGAATAATCTTTGACCAACGATATTTGGTTTACCGTTATAATACCCTGCAAAGTAACCGCCTTTTACAGGTCTGTTTTTTGCATAATTATTCATATCAACTGTTTTAGTAACAAATGGATTTGGATTGAATGGGTTTGAATCAACCGGTTGAACAGCAGTTGTTGTAGTTGCAGGAACTTGTTGTCTTACTGCTGGTGATGCTAAAAAGTTATTGAATAATGTAATAATATTGTTTGTGTTTGCCATATGTAGACCTCGCTCGCTCTTAAAAATTTCTCTCTCTCGTGTTTTTTTATTTAATGAGATATTTTAGAAAGTCATATATTTTATCGTAACTCATCAAGAAAATTTAATATTTCTTAACAAACCTCTTACTTTTTATGTAGTATAATTGATTTATGAAAAAAATAAATCGTAAAAATGTATTAATTATTGGAAGTTGTGCAAAAGAATATGCTTTAGCAAAAAAATTATCAGAACTTGATTGCGTTGAAAATATCTTTGTTGCAAGCGGTAATGATGCAATGAAAGAGTTCTGCACTTGCGTTGATATTAGAGAAGATGAAGATGTTAAGTTGTTAGAATTTGCGATGGAAAATTCCATTGACCTAACTGTTGTTTCAAGCGAAAAAGCTATAAAAGCTGATATCGCAGGATTTTTTGAAAGCAACGGTCAACAAGTTTTTGGACCTAGCGCAAGAGCCGCAGAAATTTGTACTTGCAAATCTTTAGGCAAAAAATTTATGTACAAATTGAGAATTCCAACTGCAAAATTTGGAATTTTTGAAAAACAACCTTTAGCCCTAGATTATGCCAGAAATTCTCAAATGCCGATAGTCGTAAAAACAGATGCTCACAGAGATATCAACGGTATGCTGATTTGCAGTTCTTATTCAATAGCAAAATCGTTTATTGAAGAATCGTTTTTACGTGGGGAACAAAGAATTATAATTGAAGATTATATCTACGGACACGAATTTTCATTCTACGTAGTCACTGACGGATACAACGCTTTACCACTTTCTACCGTTGCAAATTACAAATTTGCACTAGATGGTGACGGAGGACTTTTAACTTCCGGCATGGGCTGCTATGCACCTGATTACAAAGTTTCTGACGAAATTGAACACTACATAATGAATGAATTTATATTCCCAACTTTAGACAATTTGGCTCAAAACGGAAAACCTTATATCGGAATTTTAGGTTTAGATGCTGTACTAACTCCTGAAGGAGATGTCGTTGCATTAGAATTCAATTCTTCTCTTCAAGAACACGATTGCCAGGGAGTTTTGTCATTGGTGAATGAAAATATTTACTATCTAATGCAAGCTTGCTCAATGGGCTCTTTTGCAGATGATTACCAAAAAATCGATATGAGTGACAATGTTGCCGTTTCAGCCGTATTATCGTCAGGAAGAAAAAGCGGTTCTGTAATTACAGGACTTGACGATTTAGATGAAGATACAAAAGTCGCTCACTTTAATACAATAAAAAATAAATATCTGGAATACGAAACCTCTGGCGACAGAACTCTTTTAGTTACACGCAACGCAAAAACAATTAATCGGGCAACAGAAAGTCTTTACGAAGAAATTGATTTAATAAAATACGACGGCAAAAAACACCGCAAAGATTTGTGCTTGATACATGAGTATAATTAAAGAATACATATTTGGACAGGATAAATTTTAATAAAAAGGCGCCGTGGCAAAAGCCACAGCGCCTTTTTAACTTTCGTAATTATTCATACAATGGAATAATTTGTTCAATACCGGCTTTTGCTGTGTTAAAAATTTCAATTAA
>URRM01000112.1 GCA_900550295.1 uncultured bacterium | reverse complement strand
TATATTAGTATTATTTTCTTTTTCTTCAGTCATGGTATTAAGAAGAATAACTCTGAATCAGAAGAATTGGAACACTAATTCCGACCTTTGTGTCAGTTTTGAATCAATTAAAAAATCCATGACTTTGGAAATTTGAAAAAAATTTTATCCCAATTTTTCGGCATTCTTTCGGACTCAAATTTCAAATGTCTCATTGCCGAATTAACCATTTTATCCGTACAAAATACAAACAAACTCTAAAACACAGCCATAATCTATCATTGAAACCATGATAAAACGTTGCCGAGGCATGAGTACAAAATGGGACTTTTGGAGTACTTTGAAAACGGATAGTGTGGTTTTTTCCGACCGATAAAACTCGCTCGTACAGCCTCATTTTACAAAAATACCACACTTCCTGTTATAACCAATTTACTCGTTAAATTACAACAAAAAAAGCCACTCAATCGAGTGGCTTTTTTAAAATGGTACTCCCAGGCGAATTCGAATCGCCGTCGCCTCCGTGAAAGGGAAGTGTCCTAGGCCTCTAGACGATGGGAGCCTGACTGACTGTATTATTAATATAAACTAAGAAAAAAAATTTGTCAACAGTTTAATTTAAAAAAATTAAATTACTTGAAACTTTTTTATATTTCAGATAAGATAAGGTTAGGAAATTAAGAGGAAACAAAATATGTTCGAACGTTTTACAGAAAAGGCAATAAAAGTTATAATGCTTGCTCAAGAAGAAGCAAGACGTTTAGGTCACAACTTTGTTGGTACTGAACAAGTTTTACTTGGACTTATTGGTGAAGGTACTGGCGTTGCCGCAAAAACATTAAAATCTATGGGTGTAAATCTTAAAGATGCCCGTGCTGAGGTTGAAAAAATTATTGGTAGAGGTACAGGTTTTGTTGCTGTTGAAATTCCTTTCACTCCAAGAGCTAAAAGAGTTTTGGAATTGTCATGGGATGAAGCAAGACAGCTTGGACACAACTACATCGGAACTGAACATTTACTTTTAGGTTTAATTCGTGAAAGTGAAGGTGTTGCAGCTCGAGTATTAGAAAACTTAGGCGTTGACTTGAATAAAATCAGAAGTAACGTGGTTAAAATTCTTGGTGAATCTAAGCCACAAACTGTTTCATCAGGTGCTTCTTCAAGTTCAACATCTTCTACTACAAAGGCTAAAACTCCAAGTTTGGATGAATTTGGTACTGATTTAACATTAGCAGCATCAGAACTTAGACTTGATCCTGTTATCGGTCGTGAAAAAGAAATTGAACGTGTAATTCAAATTCTTGCTCGTCGTACAAAAAATAATCCGGTTCTTTTAGGTGAACCCGGGGTTGGTAAAACAGCAGTTGTTGAAGGTTTAGCTTTACGTATCGTAAATTCAGAAGTTCCTGATATTTTGGATGGCAAAAAAGTTATCCAATTAGACATGGGGCTTTTAATCGCAGGTACAAAATACCGTGGTGAATTTGAAGAACGTTTAAAGAAAATCATGGACGAAATTCGTCAAGCCGGTAACATTATCCTTGTTATCGATGAAATGCACACATTAATCGGTGCAGGTGCTGCAGAAGGTGCAATTGATGCGGCAAACATTTTGAAACCTGCTTTATCAAGAGGTGAAATCCAAGTTATTGGTGCTACAACTCTTGATGAATACAGAAAACACATTGAAAAAGATACAGCTCTAGAAAGAAGATTCCAATCTGTATTAATTGAAGAACCTTCAATTGAGGATTCTATTGAAATTATCCGTGGTATTAAACCAAAATATGAAGAACACCACAGGTTAATTATTTCTGATGATGCAATTGTTTCATCAGTTAAATTGTCAAGTAAATACATTACAGATAGATTCTTACCTGATAAAGCGATTGACGTTTTAGATGAAGCATGCTCAAAAGTTCGTCTAAAAGTCAGCTCTTTATCACCGGAAGGTAAAGAATTAGATAAGGAACTTAGAAGCATTATCAAGGAAAAAGAAGATGCTATTAGAAATCAAGAATTCGAAAGAGCATCTCAACTTCGTGATGATGAAGCTAATATGAAAGAAAAAATCAGAGAAGTTTCTGAAAAATGGCGTAATGAACACGATGCAAACAAACCTGTTGTAACAGAAGAAAATGTTGCGGAAGTTATCGGTATGATGACAGGTGTTCCGGTTACAAAATTAACAGAAAGCGAAAGCGACAGATTGTTGAACTTGGAAAAAGTTTTACACGAACGTGTAATCGGACAAAATGATGCAATCGTTGCTATTTCAAAAGCAATCAGACGTGCAAGAGTTGGTTTGAAATCACCAAACAGACCTATTGGTAGTTTTATTTTCTGTGGTCCTACCGGTGTTGGTAAAACAGAACTTGCAAAAGCTTTATCAGAAGCTGTATTCGGTTCTGAAGACAATATGGTCAGAGTTGATATGTCTGAATTCATGGAAAAACATTCTACATCTAAATTAATCGGTTCACCTCCGGGATATGTAGGTTACGATGATGGTGGTAGTTTGACTGAAACAATCAGAAAGAAACCATATTCTGTAATTCTTTTTGATGAAATCGAAAAAGCTCACCCTGATGTATTCAATATCATGTTACAAATCTTAGATGACGGTCGTTTGACAGATTCTAAAGGTAGACATGTAAACTTCAAAAATACAATCATCATTATGACATCAAACGTCGGTGCAAGCATGATTGCAACACAATCAAAATTGGGCTTCGTTACAGCAGATGACGAAAAGAAAGATAAATACGAAAAATTAAAAGATACAGTAAATGAAGAAATGAAGAAAGCATTCAGACCTGAGTTTATCAACCGTATCGACGATATTATTGTATTTGCTCACTTGAGTAAGGAAGAAATCAGACAAATCGTAGATTTAATGATGAAAGACTTATTCAAACGTTTAGATGAACGTGGATTAACAATGGAAGTTACTGATGATGTTAAAGACTTCTTAGCAACTGACGGATATAATGAAGCTTATGGTGCAAGACCATTGAGAAGATTAATTCAACGTAAAGTAGAAGATACTTTGGCAGAAGAAATCTTGTCAGGTAAATACCACGAAGGTGATACAATCGTTCTTGATATGAAAGACGGTAAAATGTTCTTCTCAAAAAAAGGTGATGAACCTAAAGCTGAAAAAACAGAAGAAACTGTAGCTTCAGCAGAAGAATAATTTATAAATTAAAAATAAAGGCGCAGGACATTTTAAAATGTCT
>URRM01000111.1 GCA_900550295.1 uncultured bacterium | reverse complement strand
CGTACGTATTTTTCTGTACGAAAAAAACAGGACAAAATATTAAATAAAATATGTTATAATAAATAATTGATAAGTAAGAATAGTTAACTTGAAAAATTCAAAATAGTCATATATTTTGAAAAATAAAAATTTTGAATTTTAGGCAATTTTTTTACTTCACATGTTTTATAAAGGTATGCAAATTAATTTTACAGGAATGATTCAAATAGTTGACCCTGATGATTGTACTCCACAAAGGGCAAAATTGCCGGAAGATTTACCGTTTCCGCAAGCAAAGAAGACTTCTATGCAAACTCAACCTCAAAAGGATGAGTTTAAACGTATTACAAAAGGTCAAATTAACGATATTAAAAAATATCCTCAATTTGGTCGTTCTGATTGTTATTTAGTTGCAAGTTTAAAATCTCTTGCAAAATCAGGCTTCGGTAAACAAATGCTTAAAAATAGCGTAAGTTCAAACCAAGACAAAACTTCTTATAACGTAGAATTTAAACGTTATGCAGATGATGCAAAAAACACTTATAACGCAAATAACAAGGACTATAATAACACATTAGCATATGTTGTAGCTACAGGAAGACCAACATTTAACTCTTTAGGTGCTATAGAAAAAGCTACATCAGATATTAACGGTGATAAATCAAGCACAAAACCTTGGGTTCTAAGAGCTTTTGGTAAATATGATACAAACTTAGAAGGCAACTTAGCAAGCTATTTTATGAAAAACTTAACCGGTGTTGATCCAATTAATATTGGTGACGATGGTTTAAGATCTTTAGCTTCTGCCAACAAGGAAAAAGCAACAAAATTGTTAGATAAAATTGGTGAATATCCAATGAACAGACATAGTTTTGTTTGCGGTTCAAAAGTTATGGGAACAGAAAAAGTAGGAACTTCTCACTATTTTGTTCTTAACAAAGTAGATAATAAAGAAAAGAAAGTATATTTACGTAACCCTAGATATGCAGATATTAGCAAGCCTGAAGTAAAAGATTACATTGTTGATTCTTGCAAATTATCATCTAATTTAAATACTAAAAAAAGAACAGACGAAGTAATTAAAATGTATGAAAATGATGAAAAACAAATCTGTTTAACATACGATGAGTTTATGAATGACTTCCGTTCGATCGTTGGTTACTTTGATAAAAAAGTCGTTAAAGATTATGATGTAAACCAAAAATAATAACAAAAAGACCTCTTTATAGAGGTCTTTTTTATTTCCGTTTGTAAAATAAAAACCAAAACTCACTTGATTTTTTGAGTGTTATAGCACACAATATTATTATGAAAGAAATTAAATATTACATAACAAAATCTGGAAAATGTCCATTTAAAATTTGGTTTAATAGTCTAGATAAAAGTATTTTAACAAGAATCGATAAAAGATTAATTAGACTAACTGAAGATAATTATGGAGAATTTAAACAATTAGATAGTAATATTTCTGAATTAAAAATCAATTTTGGTTCAGGTTATAGAATATATTACACAGAAAAAAATGATGTAATAATAATTTTATTATGTGCAGGCGACAAAAAACACAATCAAAAGATATTCAAAAAGCAAAGGAATATTTTGAAGATTGGAAAGGACGTGAAAATGGCTAATAACTATATAAATTTTGAAGATGATTTAGTTGAAAGATTACAAGATCCGGAATATCAAAGAGAATTTTTAAACGTTGCTCTGGAAGAATATATAGAAGACGGTGATTTTAAAAGTTTCTTTAAATCTTTAGAATATGTCATTAAAGCAAGAGGCAATGTAAGCGAATTTGCTCAAAAGGTTAACTTAAACAGAAGAAATCTTTATGAGATTTTTAAAGGTGAACAAAAACCTCAACTTGATACAGTTATAAAAATACTTAAAGAATTGGGATATTCTTTAAAAGTTGCATAACAAAAAGACCTCTTTATAGAGGTCTTTTTTATTTTAGTTATACAACTTTTGTTAAAGAGTCATATATTACAGGATCCCATTTTACACCTGCTTCTTCTTTTAGAATTTCTAATGCTTTTTCTTTTGGCATTGCTTTTCTAAACGGTCTTTCAGAAGTTAGAGCTGTATAAGCATCGGCAATAGCAATAATTCTTGAACCTAGAGGAATAGACATTCCTTTCAAGCCTTCCGGTTCCCCTCTACCGTCCCAACGTTCTTTGTGGTAATGAATATACGGTATAACCTCTGATAAGAAGTTGATGTTCATCAACAAATTAACACCAACGTTAGGGTGATTTTGTAATTTTTCCCAATCTTCTTTATTTAATTTACCGCTATGGTTGAATAATTCTTCCGGTAATGTGATTTTACCGACGTTTTGCAACAAGCCTGCGTAGTAAATTAAATCACTTGTTTTTTCGTTTAATTTCAAGTTTTTACAAATTAATCTAGACAAGTCTGCAGTTAATTGAGAGTGAGCAACTTTGTATTCACCTTTAGCATCAACAGCTTTTGCAAGTAGGTTAACAAAGATTTGTTGTTCATCACCTAAATCACCAATTAATGCTGTTAATTCGGCTCTCATATGTTGTAAATCAATTGTTCCTGCATTTTCGTCTGTAAGTAATTTGTTAACGTCATCAATAGTTTTTTGCAATGACATAGAAGTTGCAAATAATCTAGCCATTGAGATTATTAATTTTGATAATTCAGGTTTGAATTTTTTGTTTGTATAGCTTTCAACTACAACAACACCAACGTTATATGCGTTATTACTCATTGGAATAGCACTAACAAGTTGAGCCTTGTCTTCGTTTAAAGCTTTTTGCGGTACAAAATCTTTTGCATCTTTTGAAACTTCTATTTCAACTATATCACGTGTATTAAACGCATCTGCAACAAAGGCATGCTCATCTAAGTTGTAACCAATATTTTCTTTATAAATATCATCTTTAAAATCAATAGAAGAACCTACTAAAAGTAAGTCATGGTTTTCTGTGCCCAATCCTTTTGCAAATTCTTTTGTTAAATACACATGGCATGCATCTACATCCAACATTTGTGAAATTGTTTTTGCAATTGAATTGTAGATAACATAATCTTCTTTAGAGTTAAAACCTAATACGCAAAGAGTGTTATCTAATGAATATATAGAAACAAGTTCTTTTAATTGATTTTTAAGGCTTTCGTTTTTATTTTTCTTTTCTTTTTCAGATTTGCCGATTTTTTCTGCCAAATCGTCAGAAATAAGACATTCTGATAAAAAGTCACCAAGATTCAATGCAAAAATTTCTTCTAATGGATCATCTTCCATAAATTCCATACTACGACCGAATAGAGAAACGCCTGATTCAGTATTTTCTTCTAATTTTTTTTCTTCCATGACAATTAATATCCTTTTTTGTCTA
>URRM01000110.1 GCA_900550295.1 uncultured bacterium | reverse complement strand
CTAAAATTTTCTTTTCCTGAATTTCAAATTTAGCAATATTATTTTTTATATCCCTATATGTAATTTTTTCTTCAGTCTCATTTTGCTGATTTATGAGTTCATTTTCCACTTGATTACCTCTATCCATACAGTCAGAAGTTTTTGTGTAGCAAACCCACATTCCCTGTTTTGCCATTTCTTCATCATTTTCGTCTCTGAATCTTTCAACATCACAAACAAGTCTGCTTATAGGAAATATATGTTTTTTTATAGCTTTAACATTAAATAGTTCATCTGTATAACTGTCAGACATCTTTATCTGTTCTTGCCTGAGGTCATCTTCTTTTAGGAAGAATATGTCTTTGTATTTTTCCGGGATTAAATAACTGCTGTGTGGAATGTGAATTAAAATATTGTTCATTTGTTGTGTCTCCTTTGACCTAAAAGAGTACACAAACAAAAATACCCATCGATTATGATGAGTATTGACTTCAACCCATCATACAAGCATTAGCACCTAACTTAATAGGTTGCTGTGTGGTCAACGGGCTTGTCCCTCGCACACTCTTTATAGGCTCTTAACTATTAACTTTTCTATAATATTAGCATTATTATTCTATATAATCAATACTTAACCTAAAAAAGGGCTCTTTTAATTTGGCAAAAGAGAATTTTGCACAAAGAAGACAAAAATTCTCTGAATTTATGAATTTTGAGATTCTCTAAAAATTGTCAAAGTTCACACTGTGCCGAGACTTTGGCATTAAAAAAGAGACCGATATAAGGTCTCTTTTTTAAATGGTGGAGAGAATAGAATTCGAAAAAGTGTCTCTAGGTCCTTTTTTATATTTTTTCAAAAATTATGATAATAGGACATTAGTTCGTAAAAATTTTTATCTCATCATGAATGGAGTCGAAATAATGTCCAAATCGCTAAACTTATTGTCATGACTGTGTTTCAAAAAGGACTACTTAAAAATGCGAAAAGAGAATTTTGAGAAAAATGAGTCATTTTTCTCTTATTTTTAATGATTATAAATTCTCTATAAACAGCGAAAGCCCACGTGGTGTGGGGAAATTCGCATTAAAAAAGAGACCTTACATTGGTCTCTTTTGAAAAAATCTGGAGACGGTGGGAGTCGAACCCGCGTCCAAAATGGATAAAAATAAATCTCTACGAGTGTAGGCTTTATTTGCTCAACTAAGTCAGGAAAAGTCAAACCCGATAACCTAGTCAAAGGATTTTTAAGTGTACCGCACCTTAATTGTTAGCTTGATACGATTACAATCATCATCGCACTGCGTCTTGCATGGTGGCTCCTGTGCAATCGGCAAGCTGGACTACACAGAAGGCTGAACTGCGGAACTTAATCTACGCAGCTAGAGCTTGTGCTCTAGAGAAATCAGCTACTACAACATTGTTGTTAGCACTTAATTTGTTTTGCTCGTTGATAACCGAGAACAGCGCTCGGACTCGCAACCTATTCCCATCAAGCATCCTGTCAAAATCCAGTACGTCCCCATGAAAATTTAGTTGTAATACTATTATAATCTATTTTTTCTCTTTTTCAAGTCCTTGTAAAAAGGTTTTTATTTCGCAATTAACAAACATTGTGGGGCTAGTCCTTTTAAAACAAATACCTCCGGCATGAAACCGCTATATCCGTTATAAGTTCTTTTCCCTTGCAAAAGTCCTAACCACATTGCATCAAGCTCATAATCAGTGTTAAATTTTCCATCTGTTTTATTTTGGTAATAAAGGTAGAAGCTATCACATCTGTTCGGAATTTGGTATTCGCTAACTCTTTTGTAATGCTCTGTTTTGCTTAAATCAAATCTCGCATTCATCGGAATTTGCTCTGCTAAAAATAACAAAATTACTCCAATCAAAACAAACTTATTCCATTTCCAAGTTTCTATCAAGTAACCAAAACCCAGTGCAATAAGCGGTAATACAATGAATACAATTCTCGAACTCATTCTCAATGCACCTAAACCAATAAAAATATGAGTAAGGAATAAATAAATGTCTTTTATGCTGAAACAAACTACGACGAGCGCGATGAATAATAAAATTTGCCACCTATATTTTTTTAATCTGCTTATTCCAATGAAGGCTAAAACAGTTGTTAAGATACCACAACCAAGAATTCTGTCGTAATTTTCAGGGAGCAAGGTTTTTAACAAAGGGCTGTCGATATAACTAAAATTACAAATCCAATCCTTAATTTCCGCAACTAGGGCTAATATCTCGTTTTCGTTAAAAGAACTGCCGACCATATGGTAGTGGATTAAAAGAGGCAAGGTTAAGATAAAAAATACAACAAAACCACAAGCGATTTCTCTATAAAAATTTTTGAAATAAGTAATTAATAATTCTCTTGAATTTTTAAAACATAAACATATGATACAAGCTAAAAATAGCCCTAAGAACGTAAAATATCCAAAATAAATGGCTGTCCAAAATTGCAAACTTAATAAAGTCCCTGTGGTTATATAATATTTATAATTTGTGAATTTAGAATTTTCCAAATTCACCTTAAACATAAAATATAATGCGAAAATTGAGAAGAATTGCAACATTAATTGAAGGTGGTTAACTTGTACGGAACGAGTTAGAGAAAAAGCAAAAACAAAGGCTCCGCAAGCACTTGCAAGGTCTTTGAACTTTATAACCTTCTTTAAAATTAAATAAAATGCCAAGAAATTAATTGCGCAAGATATTATGTATATAATCTGTGTAACTAAAAACGGATCTTGGATTAAGAATCTTAGCGGTATGTAAAGAATTGCTACACCTAAAAAAACATCAGAATAGGCAAGAGTGTTCTCCAAAGGATGGAATATTGGAATATTCCAAAGTTGAGTATGTGGTTCGATGTTTTGAAACCAATAAAAATAATGCTCTAATATGTAAACAACAAGCCTTGAATCACCGTAATCTCCGGCAAGTTTGTCAAAACCGCTTAAAAACATCGGATATGTGAATAAAATTAATCCGAAGATTAAAAATAACCAAAAATATTTTAATTTTCCGATAGCTCTTAAAAAGTTCATAAATAGATTATACACAAAAGTAGTATGAAAAATAGCAAAAATAAATATTTCGGAGAATAAAAATGACCTAAAATTTTTCTAAAATATTAATGAAAGGAAAGGAAAAATATGAGATACGTAAAACTTATAAGCTTCTTGTTAGTTATTATTGGTGCTTTGAATTGGGGCTTGATTGGTGTGTTTAACTTTGACTTAGTAGCCCGCTTAATGGGTGATATGACAGTTTGGTCAAGAATAGTTTATGCACTGGTTGGTGCGGGTGGCTTAGTAGCATTGGTAACTATGGCAGCTAGTGATAATAGTTGTTTGTAAAAAGATGAGAAGCTAAAGGAGGCGCCGCAAAAATT
>URRM01000109.1 GCA_900550295.1 uncultured bacterium | reverse complement strand
CTCTCTCAATTATTAAATCAAAATTTAACCTCCCACTCGGGAGGCTTTTTTTTGCTATAAAATAATGTTGTAACGAAATGTAAATATGAATTTTAAAATAGCTACAACCCAGTTATAATGCTAGATATGATATGATATGATATGATGCGAGGCGAGGGCTAAAGTATGAAATTAAAAATACCGATATTAACATTACAATCAACATAAACAAGGAGTAGTGCTTATGGGTATCGGAAATTTAAACAATAGTTTTGGACGATTAACAGCAGGTAAAGCAATAAATAAAGCAGTTAATGCAAAGAATACAGCAAAAGCTGAAAATACAGAAAATACAAGTGCTCAAGTTAAATCTAATTCATTAAATTCATCAACTCTTAATGAGCAACAAGGTAAAATTTTCGATTCAAACAACTTTGGTCAAGAAACTTCTGCTAAAACAGCAAGCAAAGGCAAAGGTAAAGGTAAAAAAACTTGGGAAGATCATTATAACGATTTTTGTAATAAATGGAAAGAACATCATCAAGCTGATAATATCCAAGGTTTAAATTATGACAAAAATGGTAATCCTATATACCCAACAAATCAAGGCGGTCCAAACTGTAATAGTGGTTCACAAGCTCAATACTTAGGATTTATGGGAATAATTTATGCTACATATAAAACACTTACAGGTGGTCGTGTGGTATCTAAAGAACAACATGAACGCTCACTTGAGCAATCAAGAGGTTATACAAAAAATGAATTTAATAATAAAAAAGAACATATTACAACAGATTAATAAAACAAAAAGGACTTAGTTTTTACTAAGTCCTTTTTGTTGCTATAAATAATGCTTTTTACTTATTTTTAAAAAGTTCATCAAGTGTTTCATCGTGTTCAAATTCAGGTTCTGAAATCTCGTCAAACATCATTGTTTGAGAGTGAATTTTAGATGAATTTTTTGACTGATACTCTTCCATATAAGGTTTTGGTTTGCTTTTTAGTTTTTCTTGAATATGTATCAAATAGTATGTGTTGTCTGATAACACTTGACTTAAAGTTTTACTAACATCTGTATGATCCTTAAAACGGTATTTTTTAGAGAATTGAATGATGTAATTATTGCCGTTGTAAATGCTAAAACCACAAAGATTATATTCAAGGTATTTTGATGTTGCATCCTCCTTCATTACAGAATAAGAGCCTATGTAGTCTGAAACGTAAGCTCTTGGACTTACGAATTCTCTTATGCCATAATCGTAGAATTGTGGGTAAATAGAACGTTGAATGGTATAATAATCAGCAATAAAAAGCTTTGGCACCATTTTTGTTTTTGGAAAATAGTGTATAGAAACCATTTCAGTCCATTTGTACGGATCTGCACTTTCATTATTTGTTGTGAATTCATTTAAAATTTCGTTATTATTATCAATGCTTTTTGCATATTTTAGAGTATAAATTTTGTTATTAAATTTTATGGTAGGAATTTCTTCTTCTGCAAAAACTGGAGTACAAAATAAAACATTAATTATTAATAATATTAATTCTATAATAAAAATTTTGATGTTAAAATACAAAAATGAAGAAAAAAGATTTTATATATGCATTAATTATCAGTATAGTAATTTTTTTAATTTGTTGGGCAGAAGGTGGAGATGAGCTTTTGCGCAGATTATATTCTTATTTGGTTGGTTGAAATATTTTCTTAACATAAATTAAAAGAAAATAAGTAAAAATTTGTTTTTTTGCACTAACTCAAATACAATAAAATTAAGGGTAGGGGAAATATGGCAACACAAAGTTTAAGTGATATAACTCTTTCGCCAAGCGAAGTTAGAGATATTTTAAACGCTGACAATGAAGAAATTATAAGTTTGTGCAAACGTGCATCAATTGTTCCAAAACGTAATCGTAGAGGTTTAACCTATTTTTCTTATAATGATGTAAAACGACTTCAAGAAGCTAAAAGTATGAAAAATAGTTTAGTCAGAATTACCCCAAATGCTGTTGTAGATAGAATTATGACTTCTTTCAGTCAAATGGAAGAAAAAATTTCTAACAACATTTTAGACACTTTGGATAAAAAATTAGAAGAAAAAATACAAGGTGTAGAAGGCATGGCAGCCGAATTAATTAAGATTCAAACAGAAAACGAAAAGCTTAAAAACAAGATTATAGAGCTAAATAGAGAGAATGTTCATATGAAAATGGAGCTTGAAAAATTTGAAAAAATTGGCTTTGGTTTTTATAGAAAATATGACGTAAAAGACTATACAATATAAGGATTAGCATAATGGCAACAAAAGAAAAAGAAAAGCAAGAAGTAAATGTTTCTCCTGAACGTGAAAAAGCGCTAAAACTTGCTATAGAAAAGATAGAAAAAGATTTTGGTAAAGGTTCTATTATGAAGTTAGGCGATAAGCCTTCAGTGAGTGTAGAATCAATCCCAACAGGTTCTTTAGACCTAGATATTGCGTTAGGAATCGGCGGTATTCCACGAGGAAGAATTATAGAAATCTATGGTCCTGAATCTTCAGGTAAGACTACATTAGCACAACATATTGTTGCTGAATGCCAAAAGAAAGGTGGGATTGCAGCATTTGTTGATGCTGAACATGCTTTAGATCCTGAATATGCAAGAAATATTGGGGTTAAAATTGAAGATTTGCTTATTTCTCAACCGGATACAGGTGAACAAGCTCTTGATATTACAGAAGAATTGGTTCGTTCAGGGGCTGTAGATATTATCGTTGTTGACTCTGTAGCTGCTTTGGTACCTAAAGCTGAGATAGATGGCTCAATGGAAGACCAACAAATGGGCTTACAAGCACGTTTGATGAGTAAAGCACTTAGAAAATTAACCGGTATTATAGGTAAAACAAACACTACAGTTATATTTATCAACCAATTACGTATGAAAATAGGCTTTGTGCTTGGTAATCCGGAAACTACAACAGGTGGTAATGCCCTTAAATACTACTCTTCAGTACGTATGGAAATCAGAAGAACAGAAACAATTAAGGGTGAAAACGGCGATTTGGGTAATCACGTTAAGGTGAAAGTATTGAAAAATAAGGTTGCTCCGCCATTTAGAACAGCTGAATTTGATATTATTTTTGGTAAAGGTATTTGTAAATTCGGAAACATCCTTGATGTGGGTGTAAAGATGAATATAGTTGACAAATCAGGTTCTTGGTTTAGTTATAAAGAAGAAAAATTAGGTCAAGGTCGTGAAAAAGCTAAAGAATTCTTGGCAAATAACCCTGAAATAATGGCTAGTATTGAAAAAGAAATCAGAGAAAAAATAGCAGAAAAAGAATAAAAATTTTATAAGATAGATAAAAGCAAGGCACCGTGAAGAATTCACGGCGCCTTGCTTTTAAAATAAAGATTATTACTGTCACTAAGCGATTTTTGGATATGTAAATCAAAATTGGTGCTATTTTTAGCGATTTTGTCCGTATTTTTACG
>URRM01000108.1 GCA_900550295.1 uncultured bacterium | reverse complement strand
TTCCGATCTCCATGTTTATTTCTCCTTTTTTCAAGCGTTAAATTCCGATTGAGATTTCACCTATTCTAAGAAATTTAATAACTGTTATATTTTGTTATCAAATTTCTCACAAACCATTGAAAATACTAAGTTTGTGACAGGTGTGTTTTCCCTTATATATTCCCTTGTGTTATATCGTTCCATCAGTGTTTATGGACTCCGGTAAGGGAAAAAGCAAGGGAAACAAAATCATATAATACAGTATAACACAAAATGAAACTGACATGGTGAACTGATTGAAATGCTTCTGAATTTCTTATTTTGATTAATTGATTTGAAGGAGACACGATATGAATATTATTTACGCAGAATACAATATGTACCGGAATAGCATAGACATTTACACCTGTGCCGGATATATGCCGTATTGACTGCAACAAAGCAGAAGATGGTATTAAAACTACACCATGCTCTCAGTGTGCATTAAATGCTCTTGCTATTGATGAACCTCTTGAATATACAAAACTATATCTGGATGGAACTATGCAGATATGGGTAGACGCAGAAGACTCTATTGAACTTTAAGTACACTAAGGGACTGCTACTCTAACAATTAAAAAAGTGCAAGAGCAACAGCCCCTTTGTATTTTTACAAGTTTCGACCTAAAAAACAATTATTTCACATTCGCATTATACAAGTCCATAAAATAAGAATCTGTATGTAGTAGTTCTTCAAAAGTACCTTGTCCAACAATCCTCCCTTCTTTAAAGAGAATAATTCTGTCAAAACCTGCAATGGAATTTAATCTATGTGCAATGGCAATGACAGTTTTATCTTTCATTTTTTGCATAACTGATTTCATTACATTTTCTTCTGTTAAATTATCCATTGCAGATGTTGCTTCATCCAAAATGACAAGTTCGGAGTCTTCAAACCACAAGCGAGCTAATGCAAGTCTTTGTTTTTCTCCACCCGATAAACAAGTACCTTTCTCACCAATTTCAGTATTTAAACCTTCCGCAAGATTTTCAACTAAATGAGATAGTTGCACTTCACTCAATGCCCCTAGCATTTGTTCTTCTGACACTTGTTTCTCAAATACCAGATTTTCTTTTATTGTTCCGTCAAAAACAGGGGCATCCTGTGATAAATAACTAACTCTATCATACAGGTTATTAAGACAAATTTCTTTTAACTCCATGTCTCCTAAGCGAACTTCTCCCTGATTATATTTTAGCAACCCTAATAAAATCTTAATCAAGGTCGATTTTCCGGAACCACTTTCTCCTACAAAAGCTATTTTTTCTCCCTTTTGTATTGACAGGCTCAAGCCATCAATAATTTTTCGTTCCTCATATTGGAATGATAAATTTCTTATTGAAATTTTTCCAACATTTGTATTTATTGCGTTACCGTTTCTTAATTGAACATCGTCTTTTAAGCCTAAAAATTCCTCAAATCTCTTATACGACGCCTTGTCCAATTTATATTGGACATAAAGTACATTAAAAATGGCAATTGGTGTATAAGCATTTTCAATCAGTGCAATTAGTGCAACCACAGAACCTACTGTAAGGTTTTTCGTTTTCCATGCATAAAAAAGAATACCAATATCTAACATTGCCACAAGTAGTGCAAATATTGTGAAGAATGCTTCATGAATCATATTCATTTTTACTTTTGATGAAACAATATCCTCTTTTGCATTACAAGTCTTCTTTATTTCACTCGGGAACTGTTTACTCATACGAAATACCAACATTTCCATATAGCCTCTGACCAAATAGTGATTTAATAGTTCTTCACTATTCAAAATCTTTTCTTTTATTTTGTAAAGAAACTTTAATAGAATGTTGGTTATTATAAAAATAAACGTATAGCCTACAAACAGTACATAAGTGACTTTTTCATCTATTTTCCAAATAAAGTATATACTGAAACCAATGGTAGGAAGTAAGTCACGAATCAAACACAACCAGAAATTGAATAATACATTTCTTCCTGCTGCTGAACCATTCTCAATCCTTTGAACAAGTTTGCCCGTACCTATTTTCTGATATTCCGTATAATCGATTGTACTTATTTTTCTAAGTGACAAAAGCTTAAAATCCAGATAAATGCCATGTTCCAACTTTTTTTCAGGGTAATTATCCAGATAATTCATACAATAATTTACCAGCAAAATAAAGCCATATGTTGCAACTCCTGCAAATGCAAGTGTTCTATCAGCCAATCCATCAATGACCTTTTGGAAATAGTCAACTTTGTAATTAGCCACAAATGAATTAAATATACCTAGTCCAATGTAGACCAATACCCATATGCTGTTTTTCTTTAATATATCTTTTATATAACGCATAACTGTACTCCTTTACATATTGTATTTCAAGCAACAGAGCAGTACAGTCAACGACTACTGGCAAGTTTCTTTTAACCTCAGCACAATCTGCCAACAGTTTACATCAACTGTACTGAGTAGTTATCTCGGATAATTTTCATATCGTTCTCACCTCTTCCTAAAAATTTTCTATTATTATATCATGCTAAGTTCCAATATTCTATCGTAATTACGTCAAAAGAATGTAAAACAAAGGGCATATTATCTTGCCCCTCTGTTCTTTGTCTGTCTGCTGATACTGTTCTGGTTTTCAGCGGCTTCCCTTTGTAGTCTTGCAAGTTTATCCGGAAATTTTTCATCCTTATGCGTAGGTGTATCCGGTTTTCTGTAGGCATTCTTCCAGCTTTCGTATTGTCTCTTATAATCTGTATAAGCATTCCTGCATTCTCTGAATGTCAGCAGGAACTCGTTCATGTTTTCAAAACCGCTATTACGAACCAGGTTTGAAAGTCTTACCTTTAATCGGTTGATATAATCCGTCTTTTCGTCAATCTTTCTCTGTAAATTATCTTTTCTGGTGAGCTTCGCCAGTCCCTTTAAGTTTGACATTTCGATTTCAAGACTGCCTCTTAGTTTCTCAACTTCAAAGATAATGGCATTCTGGCTGTCCAGTTCTGTTTTTATCTTTTTTAACTTCGGATAGGCGGCTGCTTCCAGTGTCATAACAGGCTCTGGCGGTAAAGCATCTGCTGTAAGTATTCCGTTGTCCTGCTTTTGGGCTTTGTTTTTATCTTCAGGAGCACATGTAATTATTTGAAATTTTGTCAGGAAAAAAGCAATAATGAAAGAATTTTTGTAGAAGATGCGTGCTGGCATCAAGCTGCAGAATGTTATTTGGGTGCTTGGATAGATTTAGTTCTCGGTGCCCGTTTTGTCTTTTCGGTGCTCCAATTACTCATTTTTATATTTTCTCGGTGCTCGCAAGCACCATAAAATAAAAAAACAACAATGAAGCTTCGATCTTCACTGTTGCAAAATTTGACTGTTCCCGGCGGGAATCGAACCCACAACTAGCGCTTAGGAGTTCCCTGTGGCGGTTAGTATGCAGTAGTTCGATTATCCTGTAAGGGACGTTTAACGCCCCAAAAAGCGGAAAAGGGGCTTGCACAACGACTCTGTTAATAAACTCTAATATTCAATTATATCCTTTAGAGTGTTAGCAGGCTGTTAGCAAACCAACCACTTTTTCGGGAATTACTGATAATTTGTTACAATCGTATTTAAAATCATTTATCACATGGAAACAAGATACCCGTTAGGTTGAATTTAATTAAGTTAAAGGCGTTCAATAAATGAGCGTCTTTTTTCATACCCAAAATCGAAAGGAGAAAGAGAAA
>URRM01000107.1 GCA_900550295.1 uncultured bacterium | reverse complement strand
GGGTATAAAATTATGAATTAATTTTTAAATAAACAACTTATACATCAAAAATTATTTTGTCCTGAAAAAAGCGTACGCAATTTTACGTACGTATTTTTACGGACACGAAGCTGAAACACATTGATTATTAACGAATATACGCTCACTACAAGGTGGAATGACAGCCTCAAAGCCATTATGTGAGATTGACTCTGGCTGATTTGAAATATTTATAGCACATACAGCGTTTTCATCGTTTAACTTACGTGCAAAACAATAGAATTCATTCTTTAATTTAATTTCCTCGTATTGCCCGTAAATAAAGGCTTTAAACCTCTTATTTAAGTCACATAAATGCTTAATATGATTTGTTAAATCGTTATAATTAAAGAATTTAGAACTAGGTCTAAGTGCCCTGTCACCCTGACTTTTAGCGCCTTCAATGCCAAATTCGCTCTGATAATAGATACTTGGCACCCCTGGGAGCGTGAACATCAAAGAATATATGTGTTTTAGCCAGTTTTTATTGTTCAAACTACTTGCAATTCTTGATACATCGTGGTTATCAAGAAACGAATATAGGTGTTTTCCTTTGTACAAGGACTCTTGGCGCTTTACAGAGTGCGCAATCTCAAACATATTCTTGTCATTGAAGCTTGAATACAGCCCTTTATAGCACTCATAGTTAGTTACGCTGTCTAGCATTTCAGGGTTTGAAAGCTTGTTATAATCGCCATGTACGGCTTCTCCTAACAGCCAAAAGTCTGATTTTAAAGCCTTTGAGAAGATGTGTAACTCTTTAATAAAGTCCTCATCAAGACAATAAGCAACATCAAGTCTTAAACCATCGATATTAAAGACTTCCACCCAGTATTTAACCGCATTTAACAGGTGCTCCTTAACTTTTGAGTTCTTTAAATTAAGTTTTACAAGGTCATTGCAACCTTCCCAATCTTGATAGCTAAAACCATCATTATAACTGTTATTCAGGCTAAAATCTATGTAAAACCAATCACAATATTGTGAATTATTTTTATTAATTTTTACATCTTTAAATGCCCAAAAGTCACGACCTACGTGGTTAAACACACCATCAACAACTATCTTTATGCCATTATTGTGCAGTTTTAGGCATAATTCTCTAAAATCGTCATTAGTTCCAAGCCTTGAATCTATCTTATAATAATCTGCCGTATCATAGCCATGAACACTACTTTCAAAGATTGGACCAAAGTAAACAGCACTAATACCAAGTGTCTTAAGGTGTTCTATTTGTTCCTCAATTTTGTACAGATTGTGCTTAATCTCGCCATTAAAGCGGTTTTTAGCATTAGCGCTGCACAAACCTAATGGATAAATATGATAAAAATTACTTTCTTCCGCCCACATGTTTTTCTCCTTTCTATACCGAACGGTATATTACTGTCAAAAAATTTTAGCTGAATATGCCGTGCATAAACTGTTTTACAAATTCATTAATGCTGTCTTCTTTTTTTAGAGCGATACAAGTATTAATTAAACCTATAAATGTCCATGCCAAGCGTGTTTCAGAACCTTTCATGTTCCAGTGAATTCTTGCCATAGACTTAAACATTTTTTCAACTATTTGAAATTGAATATTGTTCAAATCCTTGGCAATTATGTTTAGGCTTCCGCAATCTGGGGCAAATGTTGCGTTCAGCACTATTTTGTAGAATTTTGGATTTGCCTTAGCAAATTTTAAATATGCCTGTGCAACTCCTGTCAATGTAAGTATAACGTCTTTTTCGTATACTTTTGGATTTGGGGTATAATGTGTATTTTTTTCAAGCAAACTGTTTAATTTTTCATAATTTACCTTTAAAACCTCCTTTAAAACTCCTTCTTTACTTCCAAAATAGTAGTATAAAGTTGGTTTTGTTATGCCTGATTTTTCGCAAAGAGTTTGAACACCTACGGCATCAAAACCTTTGCTAGAAAATAAGTCTAGCGCTATTGATAATATTTTATTTTTATTACCATTAATTTTCATAGCATGGATTATATACCGAACGGTATATAATTGTCAATAGGAAATTCATCTATTTAGAGGATTAAATTTTAAAAATTATTTTTTACAATGAGTGTGTAGAAAAATAATCTATGTTGAGATTATTGGGGGATAGGAAAATGTCTTTAAGTATTAAATTCGTTAATGAGTACGTAGATGAAGAATTTGAACCGCAAAATAACGGAGAAATTTCCGATTCAATTACTCAAAACTGGACAGAACAAGCTTTAGAATGCTATCAATTAGGTTGCGATTGTTCTAAGTGTTCTATTTCTAAAGGTAAGTACTCTTTTGTATGCCAAATGCCAAAAGTTGTAAAAATCCTATTAAAAATGGGCAAACCAAGTTCTAGTGTAAAATTAATGCATGCTTAATTTGTGGATTAATTTTTGAGCTGCATTTAGCATTAAATCAATACTGGTTGAAAACGGTGGTGCATAGGTTATATCATCACCAACAAATTCTTGAAGTGTCATTTTTGATAATAATGCTGAAGTGAGAGTATTTATTCGCTTATCTACATCACCGGTGCCAATGCCTTGAGCACCAAGAATTCGATTTGTTGTTTTATCAGCAACAAGTTTTAATGTTATGCGCTTTACATTCGGCATATAGCCTGCTTTATCATTCTTTTTTACAATTACAGAAACAGGTTCAAATCCATACTTTTTAGCATCTGTTTCAGTTAAACCTGTCATTGACATAGTAAAATTAAAATATTTTGAAACTGATGAGCCTAAAATACCTGTAAAACTTTCTTTTATGCCTGCAACATTCATTGCGCAACATCTTCCCTCTTTGTTTGCAGTTGAACCAAGCGGAATCCAACACGGTGCATCTGCAACAATATTATATTTTTCAACGCAATCGCCACAGGCATAGATATCATCTATATTTGTTTCCATATATTCATTTACTTTTATAGCTCCGGTTTTTCCTAATAAAATTCCTGCAGAGCTTGCTAACTCTACATTTGGCTTAACCCCAATAGATAAAAGAACCAAATCAGTATCTATATTAATATCATTTTTAGTTATAACTCTTTTTACAACACTGTCGCCTTGAATTTCTTCGATAGTATCATTATCAATAATTCGTATATTTTCTAAATCTCTTTGAATAACATGCTTTTGAATCAAACTTGAAATATCCGGATCAAAAATAGACATGATATTTTCACGACTATGTATTAATATTACCTGTAAATGCTGTTTTACAAAGGCTTCTAACATTTCAATACCAATATATCCGCCTCCTAAAATTACAGCTTTTTTACTTTGCAATGCCGCTTTTTTGATTAAATAACCATCATCTAAATCTCTAAGTTTAAAAACATTTTGCAAATTTGTACTGTATTTTTCAGGAATAAAAGCCCTCGCACCGGTTGCAATAATTAATTTATCGTATTTTGTGACAAATTCGTTGTTATTATCAAGCTCTCTAACTAAAATTTCTTTATTTTCTGTAAAAATTTTAATAACTTCATGTCTTAAATAAACCTTTATTCCGCTATTTTCAAAAGCTTTCGGAGTTCTTACGACAAGATTATTAATATCGGCAAATGCTCCTCCAATATAATATGGCAATCCACACTCTGAGTACGCAACATTTTTATCTGAAGTATAAATTACAACATCCCATTCCGGTTTTAAACGTTTTAACTTTGCAGCTGCCTTTGAACCAGCGGCTACAGCACCTATAACTATAACTTTCATAATATAAAGTATAAAAAGAAATTTATTTTATGCATTCGACAGTTAGGCAAAAAAAAGCCTCCCGAGTGGGAGGTTAAATTTTGATTTAATAATTGAGAGAG
>URRM01000106.1 GCA_900550295.1 uncultured bacterium | reverse complement strand
AGGCGCCTTTAAATTTGTTATTTACTAGCCGTTTTGACAGTAAGTAAAGCTCTTTTGAACATTTGCAGTGATAATTGATTTAACAGATTCGTAATCGTTTGTTAACCCTGAATATTCAGTTTGTAGTTTTGTCAATTCAGTATCAAGTTGTTTTTCTTTACGGTTGATTTTTCTCATTTCATCTTCGTAATAGTGTTCAGCTTTTGATTTTGCATCAGAGTCAGATACTTCGGTAAATAAACCTGAGTTTTTAGCATTGCTTGTAGTTCCGTTAGCATAAATTGTATAACTACCATTTTTTAATGCTTCAGTTAATTTAGTTTTATCTGTAACAAGAGTATCTGTAGCCCAACCTTTATTTTTTAATGCATTGTAGATTGAAGTATAGTATGAAGCTATAGATTCATTTGTTGCATCTGTTTTTGCTGGTGCACTTGAACCACCTGATGATTTAACAGCTGTCAATTTTACATCAACTGTTTTTTCTTTGTTTATGACATCATTATCTGACGTGTCTTTATCGTAAATTGCACCACCAGACATAGTGTTCATTAAGTCATTAACAATATCTTGAACCAAGTTACCTAAGTTTAATGTAAACTGCCAAGAGTTGTCACCTTGCTCTGAACATCTTGTTGCAACGATACCGTGTAAACCTGTAGCAGCCATTACACCAATTGCAACTGCGCCTTCATTATATTTTTGGTTTGCATCATCAAAAACAGTACTCCAGCCTGAATCGTAGTCTCCATGTTTTTGAGCATATGCAAATGCAGATTTTCTAGCTTCTGCCCATTTTGCACTCTTATCATAAACATCGCCATCACCTTTACCTTCATCCCAGTAAATGTTGCTCGCATATGATTTATTATATTTACCTACACTAGTTGTTACTGCTTTTTTTGCAGCTTCTGCATCAAAACCTAAATCTGATAAAGCTGTTAATAATTGAGCACCAATAGTGTTTGTTAAATTGTTTAAGTTGCTTTTGATAGCTGTCAAGTCAGGTAAAGCCGTAGCAGAAGCTCTCATTGCTGAACCTAACATAATACTGCTGGACATATTGCCCGCATTATTGTATAAGTCAGAAATTGATACAGTCTTTTTACCAATGTCTGTAATTCTTCCATTTTTCCAATTACCATTATAAGTAGGTACGCTATCTGACAATGCAAAGTATGCAGTAATACCATTTGATGATTCGTTAAATACATTAATAGCTGAATTGTTATTAGCAAAAGCATCAAATTCGCCGCTAGTTACACCACCAACAGCATATTGACCAAAAACCCAGTTCTTAGTAGTAGTAACAAATCCATTAGTAACTTCGCCTGTTCCGGTGGCAACTTTACCTAACAAATCATTAATTGACATTTTTCCGCTTAATGCTGTTGAAGCACCAGCTGCTGCCGGTTTATCAGATGAATCTGCTGCTGCGATTTCGTCACTGCCTGTTACTGCTTTTATAAATGATTTTGCATCAGGATATTTTGATGTTATGTCACCTGCATTACCTGCTTCTGCTAAACCATATTTTGCAATATCACTTGCGCTTAGAGCTACTTTGCCTGCACTGTTTAACAATACATTTGCTGAAGTTAAGCCGTTTACAGCGCCTGAAGCACCCATTAATGAGTCATAGCTAATATCTACACCATCTGCAGCTTTCAATGTTGTCGCTGATAACATCTTATTGTATTTTGTTGAGACTTCATCTTCATCTCTCGCCAATATCATATTTTGGTTTGATATACGTTGCATTTGAGCTGACACATCGTTTTGTCTTGATGTGATGAACAATAATCTTGCTTGTGATGCTGCTAAACCCATAATGTTCTCCATTTGTGTCATAATTTACATAATCTATGTCATCAGAACCTGTAAATTAGACTTTTTGTGCCTGCTTAAAGAATCAATATCCGTTTTTATTGCTCTTTTTATCAATCCTCTAAGTGTTTACATTATAATAAACTCATTTTCCGTAGAAAAATTGACTTTTATTATTGAATTATAGCACATTTTTTTACATTTGTTAACATTTGATACAATTATTTACATTAATTTAATAAATGTTAAAAAGCAAAAAACTAATAAAACAACCGGTCTGATTTTGATAAATCAAAATCCGACCGGTTTAAGTTTATTAATTATAATTTAGAATTATAATTTTTCAGCAACCATTAATGTAGTTTCAGCTAAACGAGTTGAGTAACCCATTTCATTATCGTACCAAGAAATAATTTTAACTTGGTTGCCACCCATAACTCTTGTTAATAAAGCATCAACAGTTGATGATTGAGATGTACCAACATAGTCAGAAGATACTAATGGTTCTTCTGTGTAGCATAATACGTGACCGTCAGCGCCTTCTTTTAATGCTGCATTAACTTCTTCAACTGTTACGTTTTTAGAAAGTTCGAATACAACGTCAACTAAAGATACGTCTGGAGTAGGAACACGCATAGCGAAACCATCCAATTTACCTTTTAATTGAGGTAATACTAATGCTACAGCTTTTGCAGCACCAGTTTTTGTAGGAACGATGTTTAAAGCACCAGCTCTAGCTCTACGTGGATCTTTGTGACCGGCATCTAAGATTCTTTGGTCACCTGTGTATGAGTGAACTGTTGTCATTAAACCTTTTACGATACCAAATTTTTCATCGATAACTTTTGCAACTGGAGCTAAGCAGTTAGTTGTGCAAGAAGCCATTGAAATTACGTTGTGTTTTGCTGGATCGTATTCTTTATCGTTAACGCCTAAAACGATTGTTTTATCTTCGTTTGTAGCTGGAGCTGAGATGATAACTTTTTTAGCACCTGCATCAATGTGAGCGTGAGCTTTAGTTGCATCTGTGAAGAAACCAGTTGATTCAACAACTACATCTACATTTAAGTCTTTCCAAGGTAATTGAGCTGGATCTTTTTCTGCGAAGAATTTAATTTTTTTACCGTTGATGATAATACCTTCTTCGTAAGCTTCAACTGTACCGTTGAATTTACCCATTACTGAGTCATATTTGAAAATACGAGCTGCATCTTCAGGTTTTAAACCTGGGTCATTGATAGCTACATAGTTGATTTTATCAAAAATGCCTTCTCTGATTGCTGCTCTTAATGTGTTACGACCGATTCTACCGAATCCGTTAATTGCTACGTTTACCATATTCTTTATCTCCTTCTGATATATGTACGTTTACCTTTTATTTATAAACCAAACATACATGACGTGCAAGCAAATTAATTGCAAATTAATATTTTTTTAATTATTCAAAAATACTTTACGAACATAGTAATTTTCATCATGCTCTAAAATATACATCGTTTTAGACAATTCTTCATCCAAATCTATATGTTTAATTATATCTGCACATTTTTCTCTCACTGTGTATTCTTGAAGTTTTGAACAATCAACTAATATATTTTTCAACTCAGAATATTCCGCAAATTCATAAAAATATTTTAGCGCCTCTAAGCACCAATAAATTTTAAAAATTTGTTTATTTATCGTATATTTTTTATCTCTGAATGTAAATTTTGAAATCTCATCCAATGCTATTTCAATAATTTTAGATAATCCTTTTACATAATATTTAGAGAACTCTTCACTGTATTTTAAATATGTAGCAGCCTCAATAGCTTTTCTACAAACATTTCCGTCTATATCAATCGTACCATTAACAAAATAGTCAAAGTTTTCAGCATTCAAAAACAGCTCAGGTTTAACCTTTATGAATTCAACAAGTTTAAAAGCAACAGCCTCTCTTATTTTTCCATCAACACCTACGAGGTGTGAAACTAGCAAATGAGCCTCTTGCTCATCTTTAAGGTCGTCTAAATTAAGCACTGCAAATTGCTTTTCAACAACATTCCCACCAGTTAACAAATTAATCAATTCTTCACGTGAAAAGTCCTGTTCAAAAAGTTCAACAGCGTTATTAAAATGTGTTATATTATCTTGCATAAAAAAATTATAGCATGATAAAAGTCTAAAATATTAATAAAAATAGTATTTATGTACGATAAAAATTTTACTGAATGCGAATATACTGTTTTACGAGAAGGAGGTTCTATGGGACTTTTAGAAGTATTTAAAACAGCTTTAGCATTAAAAAATGAAGATACAATGAGAATTGGCTTTTTACAGTTTGGTTTAAATTTTTTTAAGACATGAT
>URRM01000105.1 GCA_900550295.1 uncultured bacterium | reverse complement strand
CTATGTATGGGCACAAAAAGATGGAAGAACATTTTTATCGGGAAAAGTAACAAGTGATATATTTTTAGATAATACAAGAAAACGAATAGGACCAACAAGGAAATGCCAATGGAAGTATATAGACTTTGATGATGTTCCCGGAAAAATTTTAAGCTGTTTTGTTGGTTTTGGGACAACTTTACAAAAGGTTGATGTGGATAATAATTTTCAGAAATATTGTGAATGGTTATATGAAAATAAAAATGTAAAAATTTGTCTTGATAATTATAAATCACTTCTGCATTCAGATGATTTAGAAGATTTATTAGGATTATATTTACAAAAGAAATTTGAATATTATATATTACCATCAACAAATAAGCAGGGTTCTAAATTGATTGAATTTGAATTAAGAAATAATCATGGAGAAAAGGCTTGTATTCAATGTAAAATTGGAGCTAGTACCGTAGGAAAAGAAATTTTTGATGAATTTAAAAATTATAAAATATTTATTTCCACATTTAGAGATGATGATTATGATAAATATGGAACTAACGTAAAAACTATAAAAATAGATGAACTGTGCCAATGGGCAAAAGAAAATAAAAATATATTGCCAGAAAGAATCAAAAATTATATTAAAATTTCAAAAAATATTTAACTTACCCTATGTGCCAAACATTCTAACATTTGATTCTTCTAGTCCGGTGCCCTTTTCTTCATAAAGGTTTTCAAGCAAAGAGTCGCCAAGTTGAGCAGATTCCGGCATTAAGTGAACATAAGTATCAAGTGTAACTTTGTTTGTTGAATGGCCTAATTGCTTTGAAATATAAGGCAATGGCACTTGCTGAACAATAAGTGTACTTGCGTAAGTATGTCTTAAATCATGGAATCTTATGCTATCAATACCTGCAAGAGCTAAAGCAGGTTTAAATCTTCTTTTCATCATATTTTGAGAGTCCATATAATTGCCATTTGCGTTAGGGAAAACAAGATTCAAGTCGCTTTTAGGACAAGCCATTTTCCACTCTTTTAAAAACTTTGTTACAGTAAAAGATATTTTAACTTTTCTGTCTTTGCCTGTTTTTGTTGAGCCTAAAACACCGTGAGTGTAGCTTTTATTTAGAAAAAATGACCCTGATTATTGGGAAAAACGTGAACCTGTTCAGAGTTACGGTATGACGACAAAAGAAAGAGACCCTAGACTTGTTAAAGAAGCTATATACATTGACTTCAGAGGGGAATTAAGTGCTTTCGATAAATATTTTTATTTTGGTGAAAGACATAAAAAGAAAAATGTAAAATCTAACAAAAAGCAAGATTATTTGCGTTTTCAAGGTCATAGACTTAAAAAAGTTTTTGATGACAATGTAGTTTATCCAGTACCATACTCAAATGGTAAAAAGTTTTTTAATGAATTACCAATTAATTTCTCACAAGATGAATTAAAAAATATAAATTATATTTTAGGAAAAAATTATACAAGTGCAAAACTTGTATATCATCACTTATTTGAAAGTTCTGGGGCTTCTATATTATTCACCACCAATAATTTAAAATACTCTGAAGCATTCGCCGGAAGTGGAGAAATGTCTGCTTCAATACTTGTTCACAAAGTTTTAAATGCACCAAATAATTCTTTGGTACTCTTAGATGAACCTGAAGTATCACTACACCCACTCGCACAAGAAAGATTGAGGGATTTTTTATTAAAACAAATTTTTGATAAAAAACTACAAGTAGTTGTTTCAACTCATTCTCCTAGTTTTGTTAATGGTTTACCAAATGAAGCAATTAAGGTTTTTAGAGAGGATTCAAATGGAGCATTTGAGATTATTGAAAATGTTTCATATAAATCAGCATTTAAAATAGTCGGCTTCTCTCTTTCAACAATGCCTGTTGTTTATGTAGAAGATTCTCTCGCAATAAACATTATAAAAGCTGTTATTGAAAAATATAAACAAGAAGGTTGTTTAGATTATGACAATATAGATGTAAAAACAAATTTTGGTGGAGCAGATAACTTATATCAAGATGCTGCAGCACTTTCAACACGATATGGTGAAGAATTTAATAAGAATACGTTTTTTGTTATTGATGGAGATAAAAAAACTGAAATCGACTGGATAGATTTGTCTCATATTAATGATTCCGAAATAAGTTTATCTATCCTTGAAACAAATATTAGTGAGGTAACTGGTATAAATAAAATGTCACGTTTGTTTGTTAATGATAGTAATACCCCAAATCATGTTATAATGGAACAAAGAAAACAATTTATAAATTACGCAAAAAATCATATATCATATTTACCAGCACACAGACCCGAAGAAATTATATGGTCTGATGATTATTGTCAGCAAAAATTAGAAGCATTGGAAATTTCAAACATTAATGAAAAAATGAGTCAATTTTCAACATTAGAAAATTATAAAGACCGCTTCAAACTATTAGCAAAAATCATATATGATGATGATTCTTCAAAAAATATTGAATGTTTAGAAAAAGAATTTGTTAGAAAATGGATAAAAAGTGATTCTCCATATATTTCGCAAATAAAAGTAACGATTTTAGATAAAATAGTCTAGTCTTTAACTTTATGTGTTAAAATTTTTATAGGGGGCAAATACATGTCAAAGAAAAAAATTAAAGTTTTTGATTTTTTTTCTGGTTGCGGAGGAACTGCGCAAGGTTTCAAGCAGGCAGGACTTGATATTGTTGTCGGAATAGATAATGATAAAGACGCCTCTGAAACATATAAACACAATATTAAACCAGAGTTATTTATAAACGAAGATATTAGACAAATTGATACAGAAGTTATAAGTTCTTATGTAAATAAATATAAAAAAGATAATTATATTTTATTTTGCGGTTGCGCCCCTTGTCAGCCATTTTCAAGTCAAAATAAAAAAAGGTTTTCAAAGGATGATAAACGTTTTTCACTTTTAGATGAATTTTCAAGATTTGTCGAAAATTATGAGCCGGATTTTATATTTTTTGAGAATGTCCCAGGCATGAAAAAACTTAAACCAAAAGAATCCCCATTATACAAATTTGAAAAAAAATTAAAAACTATGGGTTATAATGTTTGTGGACCTCAAATAGTCTGTGCTGAAGAATATGGTGTCCCCCAAAAGAGAAGACGTTTAATATTAATTGCAAGTAAATTAGGTGAAATAAAATTCCCAGAAGCAACACATGGTCCAAATTGCAAACAAGATTATATTACCGTAAGAGAAGCTATTTCTTTCTTACCCAAAATTGCTGCCGGTCAAGAAAGTAAAAAATATTTGAATCATAAAGCTGCAAAGTTATCGGATATTAATTTAAAAAGATTAAAAGTAATTAATGAAGGTGAAAGTATATCAAAGTGCATTGGCGATTTATCATTGCAATGCCATATAAATCATAAGGGACATGGTGATGTTTACGGACGTTTAAAATGGGATGAGCCTTCTGTAACATTAACAACAAAATGCACAAGTCTTTCAAATGGTCGTTTTGGTCATCCAACCCAAGATAGGGCATTGACTCCAAGAGAAGCTGCTTGTATTCAATCTTTTCCTATCGATTTTGAATTTAAAGGTGCAGGTGTGACATCCTGGGGAAAACAAGTTGGTAATGCTGTACCCGTAAAATTAGCTGAAGCATTTGGACTTAATTATAAAAAATATTTGGCTTAGAGCTTGATGTGCATAAGCATAAATTTACGGAATTTTTCTGTGGCTCGGAATGAGGGTGGCTGTTTATGTTTTTGTCCCCTCCCCACCCCTCAAAAGTGGCGTTGAGTGAACAAATATAAAGGAGGAAGTTGCAAATGGGTTGCAAATTTTCTGATAAAGTCTGATTAGTAGTGATAAATTTTGAGAATAAAATCGACCTTAAATTCATGTGTCGCAAGCAATAGAAACAAATTTTGATAAATAATGATAAAAGCTGAAAAGTGCTGAGAATGTGACTTTCAGCTTCTTCTAAGCGGTAGGTCATGAGTTCGAATCTCCTCCAGGGTAATTCTTTTAAAAAGTCATATCGAAGGATGTGACTTTTTTGTTATCTTATACTCGATTTGAACTCATGACCGCATGCAGACTAGCTATTTGCGCACGGGCGAAAGCACATTTTTCACTAAAAAATACCCCTGACACGATTCGAACGTGCGACGCCTTCCTTAGGACGGAAGCGCTCTATCCAGCTGAGCTACAGAGGCATTCATTTTAATTCTATTTAATTGTTTTACGCTCAGCTGGTCTTATTGCAGACTAGCTGCCTAGGTTTCGCTCCCGCTCACCTTGTGAGCTACAGAGGCATTCATTTTAATTCTATTTAATTGTTTTACGCTCAGCTGGT
>URRM01000104.1 GCA_900550295.1 uncultured bacterium | reverse complement strand
CCATCTAGAATTGTTTTTCCGTTAGGACATTTTCCATTTGTTATAACACCACAATTTTTTGATACTTTTAAAAATTCAGACAAACGTTCACCTGCTCGAGTTGCTTGAGCTGTAGCGTTAGCATCACCTGAAAACCATTCATCAACAGAACCATAAACCGCTTCTGCTCTGCCAAAGGCATCCTTTAAGTTTGAATAAACCTTCATAACCTTAGCGACTTTTTCTTTGTCAGCAGTCGAAGAGTTCAAGTTTGGAATCGTTAATGCTGCAACCACGCCAATTATACCCATTACAATTAGGGTTTTGGCAAGAGTAAATGCAAATGCTTTACGGAATATTGGAAGAATCTCAATATCGTAAGATCCCGTGTCGTAGCACGGGATTACAGCGAAGTTAAGCAATACAGGCATAGGCAATCTCTAAAGTACAGGCTATGAGAGTCAAATTTCTTTTTCAAATCTGAAAATTGGCATTATCAGACCAAAAGAGTACCACGTGTCCGTAAAAATACGTACGTATTTTTCTGTACGTAAAATAACGGACTTAATCATTTTGCAAAATTTTGCACAATACAACGTTTTTTTAAATATTTTCAAGACAGAAAATTTTTCAAAACAGACAATTTTTTACAGAAAAAATTCATTTATAAAAAATAAATTATGCAACTTTTGAATCTTTATCAATTTCTTTTTTTGCTTCCAACAATTCGGAAGTTGCTTCTTGAGTCAAAGCATTCATGTCATATCCGTTTTCATCAACTTCTTCTTTAAAACCAAATCCATATTGGAAAGCTGACGGAATTTGAGAAACTAATTGCTCATATTCACCGATTACAGAGTTAACACAGTGAACAACTCCTGGATTAATAACGACAACTTCGCCCTGTTTTATTAATTTTACTGTTGGTTTTCCGTCTTTTAAAATGTTTAAAGCAGCGCAACCGCTTGTTACCAAGTAAATTTCTGATTGAGCTTTGTCTTCTCTTGCCGGATGTTTGTGTAATTTTTCTGAACTGTGTAATTTGCGCATATCAACAGGAGTTTCAATATCAGATTGAACTATTGAAGTACCCATATTCATTGTTTTTCCGTCTTTTGTTGACATGGCTGTAGAATTTGTAATCCAACAACTCGGCTCTAACGACCAATTATTCAATTTTTGATCAAAAGAATACATTGAAATATTATCTGATAAAAATTTCAACCCTGTTAAATCATAACCGGTTTTATTATCTTTTCTCCAGGCTGTAACAACAGTATTCAAATCATCATCTGAAAATTCTATATCTTTCAAGCGTGATTTTAATTCTGCAGAATTTTTATAATTTCTTGTCCAATAAACAACTTCGTCATTTTTTATATTTGATTTATGCAAAATTTTTGCATCCTTCAACTTTTGAATAACTTCGTCGCTCATATCGTGACGTAAGCCTTTTTTACTAATTTTGCTTTCTATTTTTGCATCACGAATACCTTTATAAATAGGCATTAATGAATTAATTTCATCCTCTGAAAATCCATTTTTAGCAAGCTCTTTTGCCATAAATTCTGGAACAAAATAGTGGTTGAATTTTATATAATTGTCTTCTTTTTCTTTAACAAAATTTGTTTCAATCAATTTTGAAACGATATTTTCATCTAATTTTTCTCTTTTAATTTCGCCATTGTAAAGATGAGCATTAATAGCTCTTAATTCGGCATATTTACTTTTAATCAAGTCTTCATCCGAACGATTTGAATATTTAGAATACCAGTTTAAGCTATTACCTGAAGTCATAACCATAGGATAACCCTTAGAAACTTCTATTTTAGCCTCTGCACCTTTGTTTATAACAATGGCTGTATTTTCGTCAATTTTTGTTGTTTTACCGTCAATTGTAACTTTGCCTTTAGCCTTTTTAGGAAAAATTACGTGTGTATCTTTATCAAAAGTTGTCTTATTTTCTAAATATTTTTTTGCGTTGTTACCGTAAATCAATTCGGTATTGGTACGCTCTTCAACAATAAAACCGCCATTCTTGGTAGGTTTCAACTCTGTTTCATGCCCATCTGGTCCTAAAGATAAAGCTTTGGTAATGCTGGGAGCATTACCTGTAAAGTTAATTAAGTGTCTACCGTACATTAAATTTGGTACTGTAGCAAAATGAGAAGCAACTGTTTGTGTTTCCGCTTGCTTCCTTTGGGGTAAATGTATATTACTAATGGTCTCTAATTTAGTGTTTTTAATTATTGGGGTAACGTTCATTTGTTTTTCGTACCTTCATATTACAACCTAATTCATTAATTGTCAATTATACACTTTTTGTTTGTTTACATTTTGTTACACTAATAGTATCAAATTGACCTGCAACATATAAATCTACTGAATTTTAAAAATTGGCCTTTTTAAAATTTTCAACTTAACAATTGTTACAAGAATAACAAAAATCATGATTATTTATTGTTATTTTTAGGCTATAATTTAGGTATGGCAAGAATAAAACAACTATCAAAAAATCTTATAAATCAAATCGCAGCAGGTGAAGTTATTGAACGTCCTATGTCTGTTGTTAAAGAATTGGTTGAAAATTCAATCGATGCAGGAGCAACAAAAATTAGCATTGAAATTAATAACGATTGCCGTGATATCCGTGTTGCAGACAACGGTTCAGGCATTCATCCTGATGATATTATGCTTGCTTTTTCAAAGCATGCCACAAGCAAGATTGAAAATTCAGATGATTTATATGCCATAAAAACTCTTGGCTTTAGAGGTGAAGCATTAGCAAGTATTATTTCTATTGCAAAGGTTACTTGCACAACTCGTACAAAAGATTTTGATAACGGTTTTAAGGTTGAATGTGCGGATTCTGAGGTTAAAAAATCTCAAACAGGATGCGCAATCGGCACAATTATGAATGTAAAAGATTTGTTTTACAACATTCCTGCACGTTTAAAATTTTTAAAAAATCCTAAAACTGAATTTTCATACATTCAAGAATTAATTCAATCTTTAGCTTTAATCAACACTCACGTTGCTTTTGAACTTAAAAACAACGACAAAACTATTTTAAAAACCAATGGTTTAGGTAATCTTTTAAACACAATCAAAGATTTATACACAAAAGACACAGCCAATCATTTAAAAGAAGTTTTAAAAACTGATGAACTTTCCGGACTTAAGATTTCAGGATATGTTTCAACTCCTGATTACACTCGTTCAAGCAAAAAGTATAATATTTTTATTAACTCCAGAACTGTAAAATGTCCGATTTTTCAAAAAGCAATTGACACGGCATACAAAAATTTGATAGCAAAAGGAAAATATCCGTTTGTAGTTTTAAATTTAGAAGTTCCGCCTACTGACGTTGATGTAAACGTTCACCCGACAAAAAAAGAAGTTCGATATAAAAACACAAACCAAATTTTCAGTTTTATTTATGCCGGTGTTGATATGGCGCTTTCAAATTACGTTGAAAGAAAAGCAACAGAAAATCTTAGCGTAATTGATTTTACGCCGATTAAAACAGAACAAAAACAGTCAGAAGATGTGTATGTCAGTGATTTACCACTACAAAAACCTGTTCAAGACGTATTTTTAAAACCTGTTAGAGATATTCCGACAAAACCTTCTTTTGCTTCTTCTACAACAAAAGAAAGTCCAAAGTTTGAACCTCAACATCAACAACAAACAATGATTTCACAAACTGAAATTCAAGAAGTTGAACCGGAAGAAAAAATTATTGGGCAATATGCAAAAACATATATTCTAATCGAAAAAGAAGACGGGTTAGAAATTGTAGATCAGCACATAGCAGATGAAAGATATATTTACGAAAAATTAAAATCACAAAAAGAAATTGCCTCACAAATTTTGTTCATTTCAGACGTGATTGAAGTTACACCAACAGAGGCTCAATTAATCCGTGACAACAAAGATAAATTTGAGCATTTTGGGTTTGAAATTGAAGTCTTAAGCGATAAAGAAGTTACCTTCAAGAAGGTTCCGCAATTACTTTCTCGAGTAAATACAAAAGAAATTTTGTCTGACATTTTGGAAAACTTAGACGGTGATATTGCAGGGTTAGAAGAACATATTTTGATTACAACCTCTTGCAAAGCAGCCGTAAAAGCTCACCAAGAATTATCTATATACCAAATGCAAGAACTAATAAAGAAATGGCGCAAGTGCGAAAAACCTTACACATGCCCACACGGACGTCCAATTTCAAAACTAATTCCACACAAACAAATCGCCGGATTTTTTGAAAGAAACAAATAATCAGACTTTGCGTAGGCTGAAGCGAAGCGGAACGCCGAAGTAGCGAGGACATAGTGAATGACAACGAAGTGAAATGAACGACTTGTCCGAGTGGAGCAATAGTCTGAATTTGAGCTTTTGTCAGGGTGCCATGTAAATGTATTCAAACCTAGCCCGTATCGTATCGTAAGACGTTACTTATACGACACGTAAAATAGTTCAAATATGCATGAATACTACCATGGCAATTTTTAAAACAAAAAATACTTTATATAAATACGAGAGATTACAATTTGGA
>URRM01000103.1 GCA_900550295.1 uncultured bacterium | reverse complement strand
TTTAAAATAAATTATTTTCTGAAAACTACATTGCTTTTACACATTCAAACAACAATGATTTGAATTTACCTTTTACTGCATTTGCGGCTTCTATAACTTCTTGGTGAGAAAGAACTTCACCTGTAATACCTGCTGCTGCGTTTGAAATACAACTAATACCAAGAACCTTCATACCACAGTAGCTTGCAACAATAGCTTCAGGAACTGTTGACATACCAACTGCATCAGCACCTAACATTTCAACCATTTTTGTTTCTGACGGAGTTTCGTAGTTAGGACCTGTCAAAGCCATATAAACACCTTTTTTCAAGTTGATATCTAATTTTTTAGCTGCTGACATCGCAATTTCTTGCAAGTCTTTTTTATAAACTTCTGTCATATCAGGGAATCTTGGTCCTAATTCTTCATCATTAGGTCCGATTAGCGGATTTACATGCATAAAGTTGATATGGTCTGTAATCAACATTAAGTCTGATGCATTAAATTCTCTATTAATACCACCTGCAGCGTTTGTTACGATTAAAGTTTTTACACCTAATTTCTTAAACACTTTTACAGGATATACAACTTTTTGAATTGGATGTCCTTCATAGTAGTGGAAACGACCTTGCATCATAACTACTCTTTTGCCTGCAACTGTCGCAAATACTAATTGACCTTTGTGCCCTTTTACTGTTGAAGCTTCAAACCCAGGGATATCTTTGTATGATAATGCGATGTCACAAAAATCATCCGCAAAATCACCTAATCCTGAACCTAATACGATTGCAATTTCAGGTGCAAAGTTGTTTGTTTTTTCGTTGATATAATCAACTGTTTCTTTTAATTGCATCTATTTAAAATCTCCTAAATAAATAATAAACACTTTCCTTATAGGAACTAGCCTACAAGTCTATTATCATCGGCTTCAGACGCTTTAACCATAATAGCGTGTTCTACCGGATTTTCTTTTTTATAAGAGTTATCAAAGTTGTTGTATTCATCAAAACCGAAAGCATCTTCTCTTGCTTTTCTTGCTTGGTTTTCATCTACAAGTTTTTTTGCCAATTCAGCAATTTCATATACTAATTGGTATCTGTTTTCTGTATTTTCGTTTAAATCCCATGCAACTCTAATAATTTGATCCATTTTTAAACCTCATATTTCTTTCGTTTTTAATTTTATAATAGAAAAAAATTTTAATCAAGAACATGTTTTACCCAAGGGTATTAAATCAGCTATATGCATTATCCACTATAAGTTTTAGCCTAAATAAGTTAGCCGGTTTTACGAAAAATACTAGCCACCTAGCTACTGTAATACTAGACTGGTGGTTAATTACAAAATGAAAGCATATGACCTTTAATAGAATTATAAGAAGAAAAGGAGAGTTAAAAAATGTCATTACCCCAAACTAAAACAATATCTGTCGTTATTATTGAAGATTTTAAACTTACCAGAGTCGGACTAAGGTGTGCTCTAAATTCAAACCCTGATATTGAAGTTATCGGCGAATGCGAAGATGCATTCGAAGGTTTAGAAGTTATTAAAAAGAATAACCCTGATGTCGTTCTAATGGACCTAGGTTTACCGAAGATGAACGGCATTGAAGCAACCGTTAAAGTAAAAGAAATTAATCCAAAAACAAAAGTTATCGCTCTTACTTCTCACGATAGAGAGGAAGAAGTTCTTGCAGCTCTAAGTTCAGGTGCAACAGCATACTGCCTTAAAGATATTGATCCGACAAAACTTGCCGATGTCGTTAGAGATGTTGCCAAAGGTGTTTGTTGGCTTGATCCGGAGGTTGCTCAAATAGCTTTGAATTCTTTTCCAAAAGTAGAAAGTACTCGACTTCTTTCAAACTCAATGGCACCGGAAGGACGTGTACCCTTAACAGAAAGAGAATTTGAAGTTCTAAAACACCTTGTTATGGGAAAAAGTAACACCGAAATTGCAAAAGAATTAATAGTTTCGGTTCACACTGCAAAAGCTCACGTTTGCTCAATTCTTCAAAAAATGTGCGTAAGTGACCGTGTTCAAGCGGCGGTTAAAGCAGTTAAAGAAGGCTTAGTATAAATTTATTGGCATATACTATTTGTTATTTCTTCTGTGTACAAAAAGACGGGCGATGATTTCATCATCGCCCGTTACACATAAAACCCTATTTCTTTCTCTTTTTCTCGTTGTCTTTCTTCTCTCGCTTATTCTTTTTCTTTATCTCCTGTTGAATTGTTGAATGTTGAATGAATATTATTTAACAGATACGGTGTATTTTTGCATTTTGTCTTGCTCTTACACTTGAGTTATTCGGATTGTCGCAGGAGTAACGTCCTGTTCCACCTTTTCGGCCGGATTTGCTTCCGCTCACACGGAGCCCCTCTGAAAAGTCAATTAGTCAATATAGCAAGCTAATACGTCTTGACCTTGAGCTTTCATTTTTTTCAATGCTCTTAATTCAGTTTGTCTGATGCATTCTTTTGTTACGCCATAGATATTGCCGATTTCTTCTAATGTTCTTTTTGCCATGTTGCCTAAGCCGTAACGCATTTTAACAACTTCTTGTTCACGTTCTTTTAATGTTGAAACAACCATTTCGATGTCGTTTTTCAAGCCTTCATATTCTACAGCTGAGTGTACGCTTGCTTTGTCATCTGCTAAAATGTCTGCTAGTGATGTTTCTTTACCGTTATCATTTTCAAAACCGCCTTCTAATGAAACTGATTTTGAGTATGCAGCTAAGTATGTGTCAATTTTGTCTGCAGAAATATTCATTTTTTCTGCTACATCTTGAGTTCTAACTTGGCAATTGTATTCTCTTTCCATTTCTGATTTGATTTTAGAGAATTTTGATAATGTTTCTTGAATGTATACAGGAATCTTCATGCAGTGACCTTGTTCAGAAATAGCTTTGAACATTGATTGTTTAATCCACCAGCTTGCATATGTTGAGAATTTGTAGCCTAATTTGTAATTGAATTTTTCTGCTGCAATCATTAAGCCTAAGTTGCCTTCTTGAATTAAGTCGATTAAAGGTAAGTTTGACATGTGAATTGCTTTTTTAGCGATTGTAATAACTAATTTTAAATTAGCTTGAACTAGTTGTTTTTTAGCTTCTTTATCGCCTTCTTGAGCTCTTTTTGCTACTGCTTTTTCTTCTAATGGTGACAAAGCTTTGATAGAAGCTAATTCTCTAACGTATAATGATAAAGTTGTATCATTATCACTAGCTAAAACTTCTGATTTTGCAGGGTTTGTAAAACTTTTTTTCATTTCAACAGGACAATTTTTCATAAGCATCTCTCCTCATTCTAATATTCAACTCTCATTTTATTCTCTTGGTTTTAATTTTTATTTTATTTATAACGACGATTTTTAAAAAATCAACATTTTTGCATGACAAAGTGAGCCATTAAAACGTAATTTTTAACAGACGAACTAAGCTGCACGAATCTTATTCGTACTTTCTCTTTCTTGTGGTGGTAATTAATTAAATTAAAAACAGACTTTTAAAATTTTCTTATGCAAGACCTCATAACTTGCAAAACGAAGTATATAATTTGTATATCTTTAGTATATCAGATTTATATAAAAATTTCAACCCTTTTGTAAAGGATTGTTAAGATAAATTTATTTTTTTCTTTATTTGCTTAACATTTGTTAACAATTTAAGACGTTTGTCTTTTTAGTGAAAATCAAGCTATAATTATAATACAAGTTCTTTTGCTATAAAAATCAAGCTAAACATTAAGTTAAAAAAGTACTAAGTAAATAATATATACATGTTTAATTTATAATCAAATTATGGACACTTTAGCTCAATTTATACAACGAAAACGTGAAGCATTAGGCTTAACACCACTTGGTTTATCACACAAGTGCAATGTTCCAACCGTTGTTATTGAAGAAATTGAAGCCGGCAGAGAATTATTCTTATCTGTTACAATCCGTCAAAACTTAGCTAAAGGACTTAAATGTTCTCCGGAAGAAATCAAAATACTTGAAAAAGATTTTGTTACAGAAGAAGTACCTATGGAAGTTATGGATGTTTTAAAACAACGAATTCTTAACGGCGAAACAGAACTCTTCTGTCCTAAATGCGAATCTCCACTTGTTGTTCGTATTGAAAAAATGTACGACATTGAAGACAATCTTGAACTTGTTCCCAGAGGCTACTGCTCTAAGTGTGTATTCCAAATTAAATAGCCCCAAACTCAACAATAACCATGATTATACATGTTACAATTAGTTAACATTGTGTCAAATTTTGGCAATTTTTATTTTCAGGATGCTTTATCAAAACATCAGAAGGAAATAATTAATAACAAGTATAAGGAGAAATTCAATGTTTACAGGTATTCAATCTTACGGTTCAGCTTACGGTCGTCCTAGAGAAATGGGTGAAACTCCGGCAGATATGGCTAGAGCTCAAAGACATCAACAAGCACAAACTCATGAATATCGTGGTCGTGAAATGGGTGAAAAACCTTGGGAAGTTCCATCTAGAGAACAACAACAAGCAAATTACGACAAAGCTAACGTAGGCTATGCTACTGCTCCAGCTCGTGGTTCCAGACCTAGAGAAATGGGCGAAAGACCTGAAGATGTTGCTAAAAATAATCAACCTCAAGACAGCAGACAACGTGAAATGACTGAACAAGAAAAAAGATTAGATTTGTTTGCTTAATTTGGT
>URRM01000102.1 GCA_900550295.1 uncultured bacterium | reverse complement strand
CTTTTAAATTAAAACCATACATCCCACAACAAGAAACTCCGATGCATCCTGTGTTTCCACCACCGCAATGTGCTGCGTATTTTCAAACTTACCTGTATTAATAATGTCTGCAATCACATTCAATGTTTTTACTACGATAGTAAGCATTTGTGATTCTTTGTTGTATTCAATAAAACTTCCATCTTCAAACTTGATTAAATGTTGTTCTTTAGATATTCCGGGAATAGAATCTAAACCTGTATAGATAGATCCAAGAATGACTCCATCTTCAGAATTTTCATCCATAAGACAAGCAACTTGCTCTCCAACATCTAACATTGAATAAAATTTATCCTTTAATGTTTTGTGTTGTATGATTGGTAGCCAATAAGAAGTTATATCGTCATCAGAAAACTGAACACGAGCTTTTGCTGTTAATGGATTGATATTTGTGACTGTTCCAAATTTTAGCACGATTTAACCTCCAAGCTTGTGCTATAACCATTACTTCTATCGATTGTGTGTTTTGCTTGAGTAATGTGATATTTACCAGAGAAATGACCAAAACCTTTAAGCTCAGTATTTAAACCTGCAACTAAAAACGGATTACCAACTAAAGCAATCGAGCCTTCTATCATGTGATTTCCGTTTGCAAGTGCGGCTTTTGCTCGCAATAATGCTTGTTGTTTATTCTCACATCTAGCATTGATTTTTAAGGTATCACCTTTAACGCCCTCTTTATTTTTCGCAGTAGCAGTAACCTTTTTTCCTGTTTTGGGGTTGTGATAACTTACTGTAACTGCTTTATAGTTTTGGTTTGTTTTCTCAGTTAGGGTTAATCTTGTGATGTCTTTTCGATACAAAGTTTTTGCTGAATTTGCGTTGATAAGTTTTTCCATTTTATAAAATACAAGATTGTTTTCTGCAATTTTAAAGATGTATCCATATTGTTCAGCAAGTCTATGCAAGAACTGTAAATCTCGTTCTTGGTTTTGAGTTATACGTTCAACCTTAACGTCATCAATTTCGCCAACAAGAGTTAAATTATGTTTTTTCGCTATTTCATTTGCAATTTGTTTTAGCGTTTTATTTTCATAAGCAACGGAATTATTTTGTCTGAATGCTTTTTTAATTCCTGTTGCAAGACCTTTGACTACAATAGAATCTGGTGGAGCAGAGTATTCAATTTCATCAATTTCAAAGATTCCACAGTTTAAAAGTTTTTCTCCATCATATCCGATATACACTCTTAATGCATCACCTTTTGTTGGTATCCAAGCACCTTGCCAAAGTTGTGCTGAATCTTCAAAAGTAATATTTATTTCATCACTTTCTCCACTTTCAAAGTCAGTATATTCGATATTAGTGACGTAGTTTGATACATCTCTTGTTATATCTTTATTGTTATATTCAATTTTAAAATAGGGTTTTAGCATATTTAATCTTTCTCACGAGAAGGATTAAATAAATACTGAAAAGTGTTAATTTTATTGAAAAATTTGTTTCACGAGCACTTGACAAACGAGGGGTTATCGTAAATAATAAAAATAGAGGGAACCTGAGTACAAGGTTCGAGATTGTACTCAGTCCACCGTTCTCTATACAGCAGTTAAAGAACTTAGAAATAGTAGCAGCACAATTGCTACTATTTTTATTAGTAATTTAATGCTCATAGTTGCATCCTCCTTTCTAGCTGAATTCCACCAATTACTGTTGTGCTAGAGGTAGGAGCTTTAACGGTTCGTCCCCTAAATTTTTAATGTGCAATAATAAATATATTGTATCAAAAAATTAGGGCATGTTCAGTATTTATTTAATTCTCAATGTTCAATTATTTTCTTTATTTCTTCCAAGGAGGAAGTTCAAATTTTATCGTTTCAGTTTCATCAAGCACCGGAATTTTTAATTTTAATCCTGCCTTTAATATTGGGGTAATTGGTATATTTGGATTTGCCTCAATGATTCGCTCGTATTTTGTTGCATCGTTATAAAATGTGTATTGGATAAATTTACTCAAGGCAGAGAAGATAGTGAGCCGTTATTTTTATCTCGATTTCATAATCGAATGGAAAGAACACAATGTTATCGCATAATTAATTCTGCATGTGAAATAGCAGGAGTTGACTACAAAGTAGGTACGCATACATTGAGAAAAACTTTCGGATACCACCACTACCAAAAGTTTAAAGATGTCGCAGTATTACAAAAAATCTTCAATCATTATTCTCCACAAGTAACTCTCAGATACATCGGTATCGACCAAGATATGATTGACAACAGTTACAATAATTTCATACTGTAATGCAGATATAGAGCCAAACTCAACAAAAAAGCAATACAACAAAATTACACTTGTGTTGTATTGCATAAATCTTAAATAATATTTTTATTCTAACATAAAGATATTAAAAATCTATATTAAAATTTCTAATGTTAAGTTTTGTTAGAATTACCCTTAAAGACTCTTGTTTGTTGAATTTCAAACTTGCCATATTGCAACATAGTTACACTTGTGTTGGAGTAACTCAAAACCCCTTATAAATCGTGAATTATAGAGGTAGAAAGTTTACAAAAATTAAACAAACTCAACTAAATTTTAAATATTTAATTAGAAAAAATCTCTTTGTGTTATGATAGTTTTACGATTTCAAACAAAAACAAGTGTAATTGTGTAGAGATTAAGAAGTGATGAAATTATTAGACGGAAGAAGTTAGAAGTAAATTATGGCAAGTCATCCAATTGTAGATAAGAATTTAATAGAACAAATTAAACAAAAATATTTAGAAAAAGACCAAAAAAGAGATTTATTGCTATTTTTGCTATCTATAAATACGGGTATTAAACTTACAGAGCTTTTAAAACTTCAAGTTTGTGATATTAAAAGTAAAGATTTACTAACTATAAAAGAATCTTACACGAAAGTTAAAAAGATATTTCCTTTAAATATTGAAATTAAAGAATTAGTAAAAGAGTACACAAAGGATAGAAAATCCAAAGAACCGTTGTTTATCTCTAGATTTGGGAAATCTATTGATAGGATCCAAGTTTTTAGAAATTTTAAAGAAATCTGTGTTGAGTTGGGAATTGAAGATGAATATTCAGTATCCTCTTGGCGAAAAACATTTGGTTATCACTACTACAAAAAGTGTGGTGATTTGGCAATGTTGGAATGGCTTTTTAATCAATCAACTGTATCCGAAACGATGAAATTTATTGGAATAAAGGAAGACTTAAACTCTCACTTTAATAAGGAGTTTTGCTTATGAAATACGATAACAAAATTTTTGTAACATCTCCATTATTACCAAGTATTGAAGATTTTACTGAACAGATAAAAGAGATATATGATACAAAATGGCTTACTAATATGGGTAGCAAGCATAAAGCACTTGAAGATGCTTTAAAAGTAGAATTAAAAGTTCCACATGCTCAATTATTCAATAATGGAACGATTGCACTTTTAACTGCAATAAAAGCTCTTGATTTGCCTTATGGTAGTGAAGTTATTACAACTCCATTCACTTTTGCGGCAACACCGCATTGTATTTCTTGGAATGGTTTAAAACCTATTTTTTGCGATATTGAGCCAAACACAATGACTATTGATGCAGATAAAATAGAAAGTCTTATCACTCCAAACACATCTGCAATATTAGGTGTACATGTTTATGGATTTCCTTGTAATGTTAAAAAGATAGATGAACTTGCTAAAAAATATAATTTAAAAGTTATATATGATGCAGCTCACGCGTTTTCAACAGAAATTGATGGAGTTGGTATTGGTAATTTTGGGGACATAACAATGTTTTCATTCCACGCTACAAAATTATTTAATACTATTGAGGGTGGTTGTTTAACTTACAAAGATGACGCATTGGTTAAAAAGATTTATAACTTACGCAACTTTGGAATTCAAAGCGAAGAAGTTGTAGAAGATATTGGCATCAATGGTAAGATGAATGAATTCCAAGCTGCTTGGGGTTTATTGAATTTAAAACAATATAGAGAAGAACAAGAACGTAGAAAAGCTATAAAAGAAATTTATGATAACGGATTAAAAGATGTAAAAGGTATTAGAGTACCTCAAATGCCAGAAAATACAACAAATTCTTATCAATATTATCCAATCGTAATTGAGGATGAATACGGCAAAACTCGTGATGAAATTTACGATAAGTTTAAGACCGAAAATATTTTCACAAGAAAATATTTCTATCCGGCTTGTCACGATTACGACTGCTATAAAAATGATATTACAGTAAAAACTGCAAGATTGAGAACAACAAATGATTTAAAAACTAGAGTTTTGTGTTTGCCATTCTATGGAAGTTTAGATGAAAAAGTCGCAAAACATATTTGTGAGGTAATTAGAAATGTTGCAAAATAAATTGTTTTCAAAAACTATAGAAAATAACCATATAACTTATAGGATATTAGGTATAAAGTTTTCTGTAAAAAATTCTAAGTTCTATAAACAATTTAAAGATGCAATAAAGATTCAAGATGCTTACGATCTAACAAAATTGAAGAATACAAAAAAACTTATTTTATTTTTAATTCCATCACCTGATAGTGCAATGATTAATGGTGGAATTATGTCAATATTTTCTCTATGCGAAGAATCAAGAAGAATTAATAATGATGCACTTTGTATTATTTCAACTCCTCCTCATTGTAAATATACTTATGCAAAAAATGATAAATTTTTAAATAATGAAAATATTTATAGATTTAGCCAAATTATA
>URRM01000101.1 GCA_900550295.1 uncultured bacterium | reverse complement strand
TCTGTAATCAAAAAGAACTCTGATGATTCTTTCAAAACTTTCGCATAATGAATTTTGCGTAGGTTGGAACGGTGCGGAACGCCGAAGTAACGAGGACATAGCAAACAAATTGGATTTCTCCAAGTTGTTTTTTACATAACATAGCATCTTATCAATCTTCCAATTGCGCATTTGAAACGGCAATAACATAACATAAAGATTTAATTACAGCTTCTTAGTCGCCCAATTCATCCCAAACTTTTTCAAACTCGTGATGAACTTTCTTCAACGCTTTAACCATCATATAATCAAATTGCAATTCACGACCACCCTTGATTACTTCAAATGCTTTTTCATGAGAAATTGAATCGTGATAAGGTTTTTGTGTGCGTAATGCATCATAAACATCCGCTACCGCCAAAATACGGGCTTCAAGCGGAATGTCTGTTTTACTCAAACCGTTAGGATACCCTGTTCCGTCATATCTTTCATGGTGATAACGAGCAATATTCATTGCCATTTTGATAAAATTACTGTCACCAAATTGATCTTGTACATCCTTCAACATATCATAACCGATAATTGTATGTTGCTTCATTTGCTCAAATTCAGCCTCTGTAAGTTTGTCAGGTTTTAATACGATTTCATCTGCAATACCAACCTTGCCAACATCATGTAATGGGGCAGCAAGTTCTAAATCTTTTATAAATTGTCTTGAAATTTCTTGCTTGTAAATTGGTTTTGTTAATTCTACAGCCAAAATTTTGCAGTAACGTTTCACTCTTTCTAAGTGATGACCTGTGTCATCATCTTTTGATTGAGCAAGTTGAGCAAGAGAAAAGATTGTTTCCATTTGCTCGTTTGTAATTCTTTGAACTTCTGACTTGTCGGCACTGTTTTGCAAATCTCTTAACTTTATTTGTTTTGCAATACGTTCTCTAACGTCTTCCGGCTTAAACGGTGTTGTCATAAGGTCATTTGCGCCACTTGCAAACGCTTTTACAATATCGTCTGTCTTTGATTCTCTCGAAATCAAAATAATCGGAATACATCTGAACTCCGGATTTTCCTTAATCTTTTTACATGTATCAAAACCGTTTCTGTCAGATAAATTTGTATCAATAATCACTAAATCAAAATTCTTAGACATCTTGCTTAGTGCACTATCCGAAGAATTTGCAGTTTTTACGTCATAATTGTCTTTCGCTAATAACATAGACAAAATTTTTAAGTTAGTAGCATTCTCATCAACAATTAAAACTTTCATACATCTCCTTAATTTGTTTTTATGCTATGATTTTAGCATAACTTTTAGATTAAGACAAGGTAAAAAATGGACGAACAAAAAATTATAGTTACACTTTCAGGCAAAGATCAAGTCGGAATTGTTATGCAGGTTACAACAATTTTGGCAAAATTTGGTGTGAATATCGAAGATATAAAACAAACTCTTATGCAAGGACAATTTGTGATGTTCTTGTTAGGTGACATATCTCAATCAAAAAATACATTTAAAGAAATTAAACAAGCTCTTCTTGATAAAGCTCAAGAATTAGGTATGGAAATTTGGATTCAAAAAAAAGAAATTTTTGATAAAATGCATACAATTTAATTGAAAAAATTTCCATAAAATTTACAAACAGCCTGAAAAGATTAAAATAAATAAAATGTCCGTAAAAACACGTACGTATTTTTACGTCTGTATTTTTACGGACAAAGTCTTGAAATTAACATCTGTATCTGTATTTTAGAGATTTCTCATTGAATTTGACACTTCTATAGCGGTTCTTACGCCTGCACCAACCTCGAACTTATGTCCTAGAGCCAAAAGCACTGCTTCAAGAGAAGCAACAGCTGTCAATAAGTCCCTGTCTGAAACAAATCCAAGAGTTCCCATTCTGAAAATCTTATCCTTTAGCGTATTTTGACCGTTTGCCACGACTATATCAAAGTCCTTGCTTAGATGAGAGCGAATATCAGGCACTGAAATACCCTCCGGAGGTAGGATTGAAGTAATAGAGTAGCTTGCTTTGCTGTCGTCATCCACTAAAAGCTTTAAGTTAATAGCTCGTAATGCTTTTCTCAAGCCTAATGCAAGCCTTTCATGTCTTGCATAAATATTTTCAAGACCTTCTTCTTTAATACGTCTTAAAGCCTCTTGTAAAGCGTAAATTAAGTTCACTGCTGCAGTATAAGGTGTTGAATTTTCTCTAACTGACTTCCTGTGGGCATTCCAGCTAAAATAAAAGCTTGGATGTTTGCATTCTTCGTGCACTTTCCACGCATCTTCACTTGCGACAAGAAATGCAAGCCCTGGTGGAATCATAAACCCTTTTTGAGAGCCTGATACAAGCACATCAATACCCCATTCATCAGTTTTTACGGGCATTGCGCTTACACTTGTTACACCGTCAACAACAGAAATTGCACCGTGTTTTTTAATTATTTTACAAAGTGTTTCAACGTCGTTTTTAGCGCCGGTAGAGGTTTCCGAGTGTGTTAGGGTTACAATTTTATATTGCTTTTCACTCATTTTCTTTTCAACATCTTCTGGATTGATAACTTCACCGGCTGAAACTTCGATTTTATCAACGTTTGCACCATATCCAGAGGCAATTTTTGCCCATCTGTTACCAAAATTACCTAAAGACAAACAAAGCACGTCATCACCTTCATTTACAAGATTTGAAAGCGCTGCATCCATTGCTCCGGTACCGCTTGAGGCAAACATAAACACGTCATTCTTAGTCTGAAACACGTATTTAAGGTTCTCATATACTTCTTTTAAAATTTCTGAAAACTCCGAACTTCTATGCCCTATCGGGTGTTTAGCCATTGCGAGTAGTACACTTTCAGGAACAGGTGTTGGTCCCGGAATCATCAAAAATTGTTTATTTTTCATATTTTATCCTTCCTTAGCACTTGAATTTTTATAAAATAGGTTATAATACAATAGGGACAACTATTTAGAGGTGATGGCTTTAAATAGGCGGTTCCCTACAATTGCATTGAAACTAATTGTATCAAAAGTCCTAGATTAGCTGGGGCTTTTTTAATTGCTTCTTCCACTGTTTCACCTCCTTTCAGCCATTTCTTCGTATATGTGTTGCCTTGGGAGGTATGGAACTTACCCTATTATTTTATTTTCAATGTTCGTGCTAGAATAATTATATTATGATTTACGGTTTTTTATCTACAATTTTATTTATCTTAATATTGCCATTTTGGCTTATTGCAGGATTATTCAAACACAAGCTTATAGCGGGCTTTCGAGAAAAGTGCGGATATTTTGATACACCAAAATTAGAGAATAGCATTGTTTTTTACGGGGTTTCGGTTGGAGAAATTAATGCCCTTGAAAACCTTATAAAACGCGCAAAAGGAACCTTTAATAATCCGATTGTAGTTTGCACGGGAACCGTTACAGGTCAAGAAATTGCAAAGAAAAAATTGGGCGAAATAGCTGATTTTATTACATATTTTCCTTATGATTTTCCGTTTTGCATCGGTCATTTTTTAAACAAAGTTAATCCTAAAGTCGTAATCGTAGCAGAAACTGAATTATGGCCTAATTTTGCAAGACTTGTAAGAAATCGTGGAATTAATTTAATGATTATAAACGGTCGTATCTCAGACAGAACTTATAATTCATACAAAAAATTATCGTTCTTTTTTAAACCCATTTTGCAAAATTACACAAAAATTCTTACACAATCAAACAGAGATAACGAAAAACTTATTTCCATTGGGGCAAATCCTGAAACGACAATGGTTATGGGTAATTTAAAGTTTGATATAGCAAAAAAAGATTGTGATTTTGAATTGGGCAATGGACGTATAATCATTGCAGGAAGCACCCATGCCGGTGAAGACGAATTGTTTATACCTGTATTTACTGAATTGAAGAAGGATTTCGAAGATATAAAATTGTTGGTTGCTCCACGCCATCCAGAACGTCAAAATGCCGTTAAAAAGTTGATTGAAGCAACAGGCTTAAATTGGGGATTACGCTCAAATAACGATAGATTTGACAATAAAGATATTATAATGCTTGATACAATGGGTGAATTGGGTAAAGCTTATGCACTATGTCACTTTGCGTTTATCGGCGGAAGCTTTAACAAAACAGGCGGACATAACCCATTGGAAGCTACAGTATTTGAAAAACCAACTATTTCAGGAATTTGTGTAAGTAATTTTAAAGATATTTATGCACTTTTAACCCAATCTGGCGCATCAAAAATTGTTACTACCGCTGAAGAATTAAAAGAATATATGAGAAAATTACTTTCAGATAATGAATTCTACAAAAAGTGTTGTGAGGACTGCAAAACAGCCTTCACCGAAAACAAAGGCGCCTTGGATTATGTAATTAATGAATTGAAAGAAATTGTTTAAAAATGAGTGATTTGTTAAATTATTTAAAAGAAAATCTTTTTGATACTCAACTAAAATACCTGATTAAAAAACTTCGTGATAAAAAGGTTATTATTTATGGTGCAGGCAAGATGTTCAAAACGATAAACGATAACTATGATTTATCTGCAATTAATATTGTAGGAATTACTGATCAAAAGTTCAAAATAGAAGAAGAAGGTAATAATTATTTAGGATATAAAATATACTATTATACAAATTTTATAAACGAAGATTTTGATGTTCTACTTGTTGCAAGTCAATTTTATAAACCAATTCTACGTCTGTATTCAAATAGTGGCAAGAAAATAACTCCTCTTTGTAAACAAACCTTTGTTAATAAAATCAGAGAACAACTTCAAGCAAAGCTAAGAAAAACAGATAAAAATAACAAATTAGTGT
>URRM01000100.1 GCA_900550295.1 uncultured bacterium | reverse complement strand
TGAAAAATCCGCCCGCCTTTTTGTTTGAACTCTATAAAATCACTTTATTAAGAATGTTCAATTTGTAAAGTAACTGTTGTCAAATCACAAACTTCAGATGGTCCAAAGTATTGAATAGCACCAGGGAATAAGTAACGGTCGTTCATAGCCCATTCTTCTCTCATTGAGTCTAGTTCTTTGAATACTTTGCCGTCTAATTTGATTAATGCTTTTTGGATAACAGGTTTCATTTCACCGTGACGTTTTTCCATGTTCATCATCATTGTTAGAGGAACACCGCCGGCAACCCATTCTTTAGCAGGTTTAATCAAGTTTTTAACTGATGATAAGTAACCTGTTAAACCGAAGTTGATTAAAGCAAAGGCATTGAAGCCTAATGAGTAGCAGTAATCAGCATCGAAGTTAGAAGGGAATGCGCAACGTCCTTCATAACCGAAGAAGTGAGCTTGGTCTGAGAATTTACCAACGTAAACGCCTTCATCTTTTAATTCGTTTAATCTTGTTCTAATCATTTCAATTAATAATTTTTCTGTTTCAATTCTAGAAACTTGAACGTTACCGTGAGGATCTCTGTCCATTAATAATTGAGCTTTGATTAAAGCAGGTAAACTCATGAATAATTTAGCGTTATTTTCGCTTAATTTTGAAGCGATGATTTTGAATTTTTCTTCAGAACGTACATTTTGGTAAGTTTGATCTGTTTCTAATTCGTGAGTTAAATCGTTCAAACTTGAGATTAATTCTTTCATTTCAGGAATGAATTCAATTAAACCTTCAGGAACGATTACGATACCGAAATTTTTACCGTTTTCAGCACGTTTGCAAATGATTTTGCACATATCTTCAACGATTTGGTTTAAAGACATTTTCTTTTCTTCAACTTCTTCTGAAACTAAGCAGATGTTAGGTTGAGTTTGTAATGCTGCTTCAACTGCAACGTGAGAAGCACTTCTACCCATGATTTTAATGAAGTGCCAATATTTTTTAGCTGAATTTGCATCTCTTTGGATGTTACCGATTAATTCAGCGTAAGTTTTTGTAGCTGTATCAAAACCGAAAGAAACTTCGATTTGATCGTTTTTCAAGTCACCGTCGATTGTTTTAGGGCAACCGATTACTTGAATGCCTGTGTCATGTTTAACAAACCATTCAGCAAGTAATGCAGCGTTTGTATTAGAGTCATCACCACCGATGATAACAACAGCAGAGATGTTTAATTTTTTACAAACATCTAATGATTTTTTAAATTGTTCTTCTGTTTCTAATTTTGTTCTACCTGAACCGATGATATCAAAACCACCTGTGTTTCTGTAAGCATCAATGAATTTGTCATCAAATTCAACGTATTTGCCATCAATAATACCTGATGGACCACCTAAGAAACCATATAATTTGTTTGCTTTGTTAGCTTGTTTTAAAGCATCGTATAAACCTGCAATAACATTGTGTCCGCCTGGAGCTTGACCACCTGAAAGAATTACACCAACGTTTTTAATGCCTGATGATTTTTCTTCATTACCAATGGCAAATTCAACGATTGCTTGACCGTAAGTTTTTTGGAATAATTCTTTAATTTGTTCTTTGTCTTTTACGGCTTCTGTTTTTTCTTTTTCAACGCAAACCAACTTGTTAATACCAGCTTTTAAGCTTTCAGGAAGTTTTGGTTGATATTTTAATCTTTCTTGTTGTAATGGTGAAAGTGTTTTCATAATCTTTTTCCTTCTTTCTTTAATAACCACTTAAAATATATCATAAATATGTTTAATTTGCCTTTTCTTTTTCCATTAATTGGCGAACATGTTTTCTAACTTCTTCTTTTTGAGGAAAATTTGTATATCGAGTTAGAGTTTCTTTGAATAATTGGATTGATTCCTCAAGCATATTGGCTTTTTCGTAAGCATATGCAAGGTTTAAATAAATTTTGTAATCTTTTTTTATTTGCATAGCTCTTTCGTAAAATGCAATACTTTCCGGCATGTTGTCAGAACAGTATAAAACTAACCCCATTTGATTGTTAGCTTCGTAAGATTTTGGTTTCAATTCAAGTGCAAAATTACAATATTTAATCGCATTGTCCCAATCACCCATTTTTGAGTAAGCTACAGATGCTGCAAGCGCCGCATCAAAATTCCCCGGTTGAAGTTCTAATAATTTTAAATAAATATCAATAGCTTTTTGTATTAGAGAAAAATCTTGAGCCAAATGGTCTTTAGACTCAAAGACTTGGGCAATGAGCATTGCATATTTTTTGTTGCAATCAGAATTAAAAATGTAATCTGCAAGTTCAGATGCTTTTTCAACATCTCCAAGTTGAAGATAAGTTTCTGCAAGAGCTTTAACGTTTTCTTCATCTTGTTTGTATTTAAAACTTTCTGCAAAGTATGTCGCAGCTTCTTCAAATTCATTTTTCTTGTAATGAATTAATGCGATGTTATAAAGTGAATTTTGGTCAAACGGATAATCTTGCAAGAATTTTTCGTAATATTTTATCGCATCACTGTCTTTGTTTAGTTGTTGATAAGCAAGAGCAAGATTATAGTTAGCGTAACTTTCTGCGTTAGATTGTTTCAAGGCTATTTTGAAAAATTCAACCGCAAGTTGATACTTGCCGTCATTATATAATTCTCCGCCACGGGTAAAGTATGCATCAAATGTCGACATTTGTTCTCTAATTTGGCGAAAGAATGTTTTTATACGTTCAATTAATAATCCTTGCATATATTTATTGTATTATAATTATAAGAAAATGTCATTGATTTTAAGAAGGATTTTTTAATGTTTGATTATATAACCGGAAAATTAACGTATAAAACTCAAAATTCAAAAGGTTGCTATTTTACTGTAGACGTCAATGGAATTGGCTATAGAGCGGAAGTTGTAGCGACAGATTTTGATAAAAAAAATGTTAATGACGAGGTTAGAATTTTTACGGTTTTGATTCATAGAGAAGATGCCATGCTCTTATGCGGATTTTTATCAAAAGAAGCGAGAGATATTTTTAGTGTCTTAACCTCTGTTTCAGGCGTTGGAGTTAAAATGGCGTTAACTCTTTTAAATGAATTTGAAATTAGTGACTTAATTTATTTTGTAATTAATGAAAATTCAAAAGAATTAACAAGAGCAAAAGGTGTTGGTGCAAAACTTGCTCAAAAAATTATTTTAGAATTAAAAGATAAATTTATAAATCTTCAACCTGAATTAAAAAAATCTTCACTTTCTGCAGAAGTTCCACCTCAAACAGAAGATGTTCAAAATATTTTATTGTCGTTAGGTTATGACGAAAAAGAAATTTTATCAGCAATAAAACAAGCTATTTCTAAGGGTAATGATATTAACAATTCAGAAGAATTTTTAAGGGTAACCTTACAAATTTTATCTGTCTAAAAAGCTTGTGAAATCTCATGTTGGGCATGCTTTACCTTTGTAAACTTTTTGTAACAAAAGCCCAAAATACTAGCAAAAAAAAACATCTTGATACGTTCATGTATATGTAGGTAAATTAAGGTTATTATATTCATGATTAATCCAATCAGTGCAAATCCAATTGCTCCAAAGACAACAAAAACAAGCATTTTCTACGTTAATGACTTGCACGGACAAACAATGAAGATGGAAAAAATCTATAACATGTCAAAAACTTTTGACCAATTTGTTCCGTCTGAAAAAACAACAAAATTAAAATTGTCTTCTGGCGATATTATGTTAGGTGAAAGCTCAAAACCAAACGTTATTGCTTCTAAATTCTTAGAAATGATTGGTGTTACAGCTACTGCAGTTGGTAACCACGAATGTGATGGCGATTCAAAACAATTATATGATTTAACAAAAGACAAAAACTATAAAATGTTGGGTTTAAATGTTAAAATCGACGAAAAAAATCCATTAAGCAAAAGAATTGAAAAATCATACATCCAAGAAAAAGACGGTGAAAGATACGGTATCATCGGTTTATTACCACCTGACTTATTCACTCGTGTAGCAAAACCTGATAACTACAAAGATTTCCAAGTTGATGATTTTGACAAAACAATTAAAGATGTACAAGAAGAAGTAAATAGATTACAAGAACAAGGCGTAAATAAAGTTATTGTTATCTCTCACTCAGGTAACGCAAACGAAAAAAGATTAGCTCAAGAAACTTCTGGTATTGACGTAATCTTAGGTGGTCACTCTCACGAATTAATTAAAGACGTAAAAGAAGGCGAAAACTTATTCTACGGTAAAGATGGCAACCCAGTTGTAATTACACAAGCCGGAAAAGATGCAGATAACATTGGTGTTTTAAACTTAGAATTTGATGAAAACGGTGTTATCACAAAAGTTCAAAACAACGTAACTCCAACAAAAACTTTCAGAAGAAATTTAATCATGAAATACTTCTCTGAAAAAGTTTTAGGAAAACCTGAAATGGTTGGTACAGTAAAAGCTGCTGATCCAGAACCTGCAAACAGATTAGGTGCAGAAAACCCACACGCAGACTTCGTAGCAGATGCAATGAAAGAAGCTACAGGTGCAGAAATTGCAATCTTAGGTTCAGCAAACTTAAGAAATACATTTGAAGCAGGTGCAATCACATCAAGAGATGTATCAAGCATCGTTCCTTTCAAAAACGGTATGGTAGTTGCTCCATTAAGTGAAAAAACTTTAGTTGATGCTTTAAAATTCGGTGCACACTCATTAGTTAGCGCAGGTACAAAACCAGGTATCTTGCAAGTTTCAGGCTTAAACTACAAAATGAACAAAGCAGGTGAATTACTTTCAGCTGAATTCGTTGATAAAAACGGTAACAAACAAGCTTTAGATATTAACAATCCAAAAGAAGATAAAACTTTCAAAGTTGCATTAGATACATATTATGCAAACGGCCGTGACGGTTTCTCAATGTTAAGCTGCATGGACAAAGTTGAACAAACTTTTGAAGACGATAAAGATAAAATGGTTATGGCTAAATTAAAAAGAATGACTCAAGCTGGTCAACCAATTGAAGTTAAAGCTGATAACAGAATCCAAATCGTAGAATAATTTTAAGGA
>URRM01000099.1 GCA_900550295.1 uncultured bacterium | reverse complement strand
ATGCTTTTTATTAAAATCTAAACCATGTAAAGGATTGCGATTTAAACAAAAAGATGAAAGAATATCAGTGTAAACGAGATAAGTTTACCCCGAATATAAATGACTTTGAGAGGAAAATTTTATAATGGTCGATGGCTTAGGTTCACTAGTAAATAGTGATAACTCTATGATGATGAAATTAATTAGTGATATTTCTAGCTTAGATGCATACCAAAAGGCAACAGAAAGCAAAGAAAATGGCGATAATTCATCTGTAGAAGATATTTTTAGTCAAATTATAGACAATATTAATGACAATATCGAAAAGAATGTAGCAGCAGAAGCCGGCTTAACTTCTCCTCTTGGAGATACATCAAATGCTCAATTTGGGCCTCCTGCAGGAATGGAGATTGACGGTTTAGACACAGACAGTTTAAATGCAATTGATTCAATTTCTGACTATGGTGATATAAATACAGGTTCTTCATCAGAAAGCGTGGCTAACGCTCAACCGTCAGGAGGCGGAGGTGCCGGCGATGGTAGCGAAAACGATGAAGATAGTGACGATTCAAACAATCCGATGGATTTGAACAGTGATGGTACTGTAACAACTCAAGAAATGCTTGCATACTATCAAATGCAAAATTCTGCATATAATCAAGACGGTGGAAGCAACGTCATTGAAGAAGCAATAGATTTAATGTTATAAAACACAAACAATTTATCCCTAACACATATCCCTTATTTAAATTAATCTTATTACTATCCATATTTAGCGGCGAATCATTAAGGTTCGCTTTTTTTTGCAAAAAAATAGGGTGAAAGTTTTCACCCTATAATATATAATTTAAGTTGCTATGCTTATTATAATTGAATGTCAGGTAATGCAACCAATTCTGTTTTAACCTTCTTAATCCAATCTTTTGCGCTTGGATCAGCCTTTGTCCAGTTTACAGAACAGATACCTCTTTGTACCCAAACAAGTTGTTTGAAAAAGTCATTTTGTGCATTAGCTGCTGCCACTTTTGAGTCAAAATAAGTTTTTTGAGCATCAAGCACTTGAGCGATTTGAACTTTATTTTGTAAATAGTCAGCTTTTACTTTTTCATAGTTTTCTTTAGCTGCAAACATAGCTTTGTAGTCTTTTTCAATGCTAAAGTAGCAAGATAGAGCTTTGTTTACAACTTGTCTGATATGTTCTTCAAGAGTTGTTTTTACTGCCATTTCTTGAGTGTTTAATTGCTTAATTTCTTCATTGATACGTTGAATTTCAGCAATTTTTGTACCACCTTCGATTGGTTTCCATTGAGCAAAAATACCAAATCTAGAGTATGAAGTACCAGCTCTTAAAGTATTATAACTTAGAGGAACAGAACCTAACATAGGAAGAGGTCCTAACATAGCTGAATCTTTACCATATTCTCTACCCATTAAAGTTTGATATTGGTAAGAAACTTTTGCATCCGGCAAGATGAATTTTTGAACATACATAGAACGTTCGTTTTTCTTCATTGCGATTGCTGTTCTCAATTTAACCAATTCTGGAGCAGCGTTGTATGCTTCATCTACAAGCATTTGAGTAAATTGTTCTAATGCTCTTGGTGTTCTTACATAATCAAGAATATTTAATTCTGATGTGTAGAATGCAGGGTCATTAGCTTTTAATTCTTTTAACTCAAAGTTTGTATTTTGTTTTTCGTTTAAAAATTTGCTGATAGCAACTTTAACGTTTTTGTAATCTGCTGTCATTTCCAATAATCTTTGTTCAGAAATGCTTAATTGGCTTGCCCAACGCATTACTTCTTCATTACCGCAGAATCCCATTTTTGCACGAACTCTTGCGATTGCCAAGTTTTCACGAGCTTCTTTTACGTATTCTTGTTGAACACCAATTTGGTTTCTCAAAATTAATGTGTCAATATAAAGGTTAGCAATGTCTATACCCATATTTTGTTCAGTAATTTTGTATTCAGCTTTTTCAAATTTGATTTTCTTATTTTTAATCAAGATGTTTGTAACCAATGCCGGTGAATAAATAACTTGGTCAACACTGATTCCGAAAACACCCGTTTTTTCAGGAATTAATAATGCTGCTGATTGTGCATAATCATGGTCATATGCTTGCCATCCTAAGTTGATTGTTGCAGATGGTAAGTATCTTAATCTTGCAGCCCAAGCAGCTTTTCTTGCAGCTTTAACTAAGTGAGATTTTTGTTCGATGTCCAAGTTTTGTTCATCTAACTTGTTAAATATAGTTGATAAGTCATAAACAGGAGCTTTTTTATGTGTAATAACTTTAGCACTGTTTAATAATCTTAAGTGTGGTTCATAACCGATTTTTTCGCAAGTATCCATGTTTACATAAAGAATTTCGTCTTCCATAAACATAACTTTTTCTGTTGGAACTTTTTTACCATCTAAAACACTTTTGATGTTGAAAGACATTGCATTAGAAATTTTTCTATCCATATCTAATGCACCTGAACCTAACATACAACCAACGTTAACATCACTTTCACCTAAAACAGAGAAAGTCATGATTTTTCTATCAGTTAACTTGTTGCACATATCGCCAACTTGTTCCATTGTTAATGTAAATTGAGGTAAAATTAACGCTGCATCTACATCAGCAGGAATTTTAGCCATAACGTTATCAACATTGTTTCCAACAGGAACTACCATTAATTTAATAGATTTGTCTTTTAATTTGCTTGTTAAGTATGAATTCCAATCTTTTCTAGTCTTATAGTAATTTTCGTTCATAAGAACTGCAACTTTTTTGAAATGTGTCAATCTGTGGAACAATTCCAATTTTTGAGTAAATTGAGCAACCGGTGAGAACATTCCTGTGCCGAAATCTCTCAAGCCATATTGGTCAATTGTTACAACCATTTTTCTTTTGTTCTTCAAAGTTGACATGTATTTTGAAGATAAGTAACCTAGCGCTACAACTGTTGTTGCGTTTGATGATAAAGCTTGATTACATTTAGCTTTTACACCCTTTTCTGTCCAGTCTGCAACATAAACCAAATTTGTTGGGAATTGAACTGCTGTTCCTTTATCCATTGATTTTTGGATTGAAGTCTTGAAGTTTTTCAAGAAATAATCATTTGCAGGTGATTTACCATCAAAAACAAAAGCAATTCTAACAACTTGTTGAGCGTTAGCTGCTTGTCCGAAAGTGCCTATACAAAGCATTTGAAGCATGAATAAGCCACAAAGCATAGCACTTACAATTCTTTTCATAATCCTTCCTCACATATCTTGTAGTTAAAATAAAATCTACTCGTAATTGAAATAATTACATCTAGTATTAAATACTAAGATATCTAAAACATTCAACCAATGCAAGCACTTTAGCCAATTTGTAACAAATTTATAACAATTGTAAAAATCACCCTAAAAACATGGCAACTATTTAGATTGAGGAGTTTTGTAACAAGCAACGTATTATTAGCATATAAATGAGGTAAAAACACAATGCAAATGAATTCTGTTGGAATTATGAACACAGCAAAAGCAATCATGAACAAAGTTACCCCCCAACAAGTTAAGGGTAATGAAAATGCGGTAAATAACAAAGGCTTACACACAGACAAAGTCGAACTATCTGCAACAAAAGAAACAAACCAAACTCCTGAAACTAAAATGCTTTCAGCAGTAAATAAAATTTTAGATGAAGATATTAAATTAGAAAAAGGACAATCAGTTGTAGTTAAAGCTGATAAAACTCATGTACCTTTTTTGAAAGTATTTGCAGAAGAAGCTTACAAACGTGGAGCTAAAGATGTTCACGTAGAAATTGCTCAACCTGAAATCGATGCTCTACAAAAACAATATTGCAAAGAACCGGATTTTGCATACAAACAAAAACGTGCTGAATACTACGAAAAACAGGGCGCTAAAACAATCACATTTGATGCAAATAACGATCCATACAAACTTTCTAAACTTTCAGCAAAAGAAACTGAAGAAGTTAAAAAGACTGTAAAAGCCGAAATTCCAGAACATATTGAAAAGAAATTGTCAGATGCATTTAATGAAAAAGAAGTTTTTCACACTCTATTAAATGTTCAAAAAGGTCAACCAATCTCAATTTCTGCGGAACGTCAACACGAAAAAAATGTCTTAAAATTTGTTGAATATGCATACAAAAACGGTTCAGGTCCTATCGAAGTAAACTTTACAGAACCCGGAGATCCGGTTGGTAAAGCAAAATTAAAATATGCGTCAGAAGATGCCCTAAAAGATGTTCCATCTTATGTTGCTGATACATGGCAAGAGAGAGTCGACAGAAAAACTGCAAGATTATTCCTAGAAGGTAAAGATCCTGAAGGCATGTCAGACGTTGATCCAAAACGTATCGTAATGCAATCAAAAGCAATTAACGAAGTTGTAAAACCTATCAGAAAATCAGGTCCTGAAAGTCAATGGAACATCATTTATGCTCCTACAACAATGTCAGTAAAGAAAACTTATGCAGATGTTTCTGATCCGATGAAAGCTCTTGAAATGGCTGCAGAAGATGCTAAAAACATTAACCGTGTTGGCGGACTTAAAGCACACGCTCAAAAATTAATGTCAGTTGCAGATAAAATGAATGATTATCACTTCAAAGAAATTCACTTCTACAGTATTGATCCAGAAACAAAACAACCTGACGGCAAAACTGATTTACACGTAGGAATGCATGACAAATCAAGATTTAGAGCTGCAGCAAAAAATACTGACGACGGTGTTGAATATATGGCAAACACTCCAACAGAGGAAGTTTTCTCATCACCTGACAAAACGAAAACTAACGGTTGGGTTTCAACAACATTACCACTTTGCTTAAATGGTAACCTTGTTGAAGGTATCAGAATGAGATTTGAAAACGGTAAAGCTGTTGAAGTTTATGCTGACAAAAATCAAGAATTATGGCGAGAACACATCAAATCTGCAGAAGGTGGCGATATGTTAGGTGAAGTTGCACTTGTAGCAAACTCTCCTATTTTCCACACAGGCAGAGTTTTCAATAACACGTTATTAGACGAAAACGCAGCTTGCCACATCGCAGTTGGAGCAGGTTTTGACGACTGTCTTGACGGTGCAGAAGATATCAAAGATTACAAAGAACGTCAAAAATACATGAACGAAAACAACATCAATGACTCAAACATCCACACAGACTTTATGATTGGTGGTCCAAACGTAGTTGTTGAAGGGGTTAAAGAAGACGGAACAAAAGTTACTCTTATCAAAGATAACCAATTCCAAATATAGTTTAAATTTATGCATACCAAAGAGGCGAGGTTGCAAAGCAACC
>URRM01000098.1 GCA_900550295.1 uncultured bacterium | reverse complement strand
TTTTGTTCCAAAAAGTTTGTAATCTTTTTCTGTCATTGCAAGTTCCTTTCTTTTGTAATGACATTCATCACTCTTGTTATGGCAAAAATCAAGTCAAAATCGCAATCTCAGAGATTTGAGATTGATTTTAGGATTGGAAAGTCACTAATGCTTTAGCATAACATAGGCTATAAAAATAATAACAGAGATTAACACTACAGGCGCAAGGATAATATTAATTAGCATATACATTGAAAAAGCTTTATTCATTATATCTGCAAGTCTTGTATTATGTTTGTAAGCATATTTAAGCAATAATCCAAAGCACAATGCCAAAACTGCCATAATAATATACAAAGGTATTGCACTAAGTGACCTAAGCCCATATATTGGATGGAACATAAAAAACAACCTCCAAAATGATTTATAATGGTGTCGATGGGGGGGACTTGTCTTGACCTGTTCGCGTTAAACGTGTCTACGGATTTTGCTTCAAAGAACTTTGTTCTTTTCGCAAAAGTCCTCCGCACTCTGCTCACAGGTCGCTGAACCCTAAAAAGTGTTCTCGTCCTTACCATACGTTTATTAAAAACAATTGAGGCATTAAGCCGCATTGTTTTTAATTGTCGATAAGGTTACTATTTTGGAACCCTACGACAAAAAAATTATATCAAATTTATGTAGTAAGTACAACATTTATCATAAGTTGATACTACTTATGAAACTAGACACTCAGACGTATTATAATATTAGAATCATTTTAGGCTATGAAGTTCTGTAATTATTTAAATAAACTAAGAATAAAAAGTATCCAACCTGCAATTATTAACACAAAAATTATTGTTAGTATCATGGGATTTACTGGAGAGTATAGATTCGTACGCAGTGTCTTTTTATAGCCATTTGTTATGTAGTCATCTATTATTTTTTGCAATGTTTCTTTTGTCTGTTCACCTCTACCAGTAAAGCGATAGGAGAAATTTTTCATATATTGAGAATAGTATATAACTTTGTACAATTTGTTTAAGTCAACAGGTGCATGATGTATAGAGAAAGAGTAAGAACCTGACTTAATATTTATATAAAGACCTTGCATAGCTGAGTAGGGACCATATTTGTTATATGCAATACAAGTATCAATAACAAGTTCTATTGAGTCTATGTCTTTATAATAGATTTCTTTATTAATGCTACTAGATTTTAGATAAGATAGTTTCACTTTGTCATCAGTAAAATCAGCATATTTAATAAAAGTTTCAGAGTTGTATGCTATAGCATCGTCAGCAATTCTAACTCTTAATTCATTTACTAATAAAAACAACCAAAAGAATGGGAATATTAATAGAACTAAGTATACAAACTTCATCTTTAAATCAGCGTCACAGAAAGAAGAAAACAGCCAACTAAAACTTTCACCTAATGTCATTCCAGAATTAAGTGCAATAGCCAATATAGCAATATCAATAGCTGCAAAAACTAAAAATAAAGCTAGTATACAAATTATTCCTTGATTGCTGGCATTCGATGTAAGATTCTTTATTCTCATAAAAATATTATCCTCCAATGGTTGGCTTCCAACTTTGTTAGCGTGTAAGTTAGGCTTTTAGCCCAACAAATTTATTATCGTTGAGGTAGAAACCCCAACCTGCTTCTATTATGGTGTCGATGGGGTTACTATTTTGGAACCCAACGGTAGTGAGATTGTATCACGGAATATCAACTCTGACAACATATATTGCAGACTTGTACATATTATGAAACAATCTACACAAGAGTATTATAATATTAGAATGGTACTTAGACTAGAAAGTAAATAATTTTTGGTTTTTCACTAACTTCTCTACTTAGTTCTTGTTTTCTTTTATTGACGTAACTATACTGAGTGTAAGAAAAACTGCAAATAATAAAGCAAAAAATATATTTAGAAATCTAAAATGTTCTGCAGTCATATTTTTTAGATAAGAAGAATAGTTTGTGGTGTTGCTATAATGATAAATTCTTGTATTTACAGCAACATAAAGATTATTTATTACACTACCCCAAAATACAGAAATACTGCCCATAACAAAGGATAATATTAAAAATATAAATGACTTATTCTTCATTCTTCATTCTTCTTTATAAATTTGTTTTTGCACCGAATTTTTAATTAATGTCGTAGGGGGGACTTGTTTTTTTGTCACACTGAATTTATTTCAGGGTCTTACCAGTTTGAAGTCTTATGCCCTACTTTTAAGATGCTGAAACGAGTTCAGCATGACAGTTTTGTTTTTAATTGTCGACGGGGGGACTTGAACCCCCACGACTCTCGTCACATGCACCTCAAGCATGCATGTCTACCATTCCATCACGTCGACAGAAACTTAAATATATTTTATTATAACACACCATATATTGAAAATTACACGAATATATATTATAATAATATTTGTAATTACACTATCACACTAACCAATGAGGTAAATATGCAAAGATTTTTAGCTGGCGTGTTAGCTTTCTTAATTGTAGCTTTCAATTTTCTACCTGTTTTAGCTGCACCAAATCCAATTAATGATGTGAAATCTAGTTATTGGGCATCAAAAGAAATTAAATTTGTTGTAAAAAACTCTATTATGACGCTTGATGACAAAGGTTATTTTAATCCAAACGAAAGTATGACTCGTGTCGCTTTTGTTCACTCTTTATTAAAAGTTTTGTCAAACGAAAACTTAAATGTGAAAATTAAAAATTGTTTTACTGATGTAACTCAAAAAGACGGTTTTTACGCTGATGTTTTACGCTCTCAACAATTAGGTTTAGTTTATGGTTATCCCGATAAAACCTTCAAGCCTAATCGAGCGTTATCAAGAGCTGAAACAACTTCTATCATCAGTCACATAACAAAAGATTCAAACGCAGATACTTCATCTCTAAAGGGTTTTGAAGACTACATGTCAATCCCAGCTTGGGCCACAAAAGCTTATGCAAAATCAATTACTTACGGTTTATATGTAAACCATCCAAATTTTAAAATGCTTGAGCCAAACAGAAATTTAACAAGAGCAGAAGCTGCAGTTCTTTTGTATAAGTTATATCAAAAGATTAACCTTGTAAAACCCCAGTACAAAAGCGCAAAAGAAACAATTTCTAACGTTGAACATTTAGATGTTTCTAAGAAAGCGCTTAATAACGAAGTTAAGGTTACAAATTTAAGAAAAATTATAATGAAAGACAACGTTTTGAGAATTTCTTTTGATCAAAAATACTGGTCTAAAAAATCTCACGTTGGCGATTGCGTAAATTTTGTCTTCAAAGAAGGCGTTTACACAACGGAAGGTACTCTTGTAATCCCAGCAAGTACCTACATTACAGGTGAAGTTATTTCTATTCAAAAACCACAATGGTTTAATAAAAACGCAAGAGTTGGCGTAAAATTTAGAACAATGGTTTTACCAAGCGGTAAAATCTATGCAATTGATGCTGATCCATTTACAAAAGACAGAAAATTAAAAGAAGGTCCTTGGATGACATTTGGTAAAGTTTTAGGTTGGACTGTTGGTCTTGGTGCAGTTGGTACCGGAGCAGGTATCGGTTTTGGATTTATTCCAAACCCTGCAAGATTAGGTACCGGTGTTGCAATTGGTACTCCAATCGGTTGCTCTGTAGGTCTTGTCCTAGGCTTAGTTACTCCGGGATTGCATTACAAAGCTAAAAAAGGCGAAAATATTCTAATTATTCTAAACGGTGATACAAGCATTTGGAATCAATAATTTTTTGTTAAAAAGTAGGAATGGCGCTTTGCATACAGCAAAGCGCCATTTTTATTATTCCAATTTTTGTTATATTTGTTAATGTTTTAATTAAATTACTAAAGTTTTAATAATTAAGTGTCGTTGTATACAATTGTAAGAGGTATTAAGAATTGTGTTGGGGGTAAGATTATGACAGAATTTCAAATTGGAGCAGGACTTCAAGAAACAAATAACAAGGGTAAAAAACAACAAGCTACAAAAACTAACAGCGCATCGGTTAAAGATATTGCTTTATTTGGTGATAACAAAAAAGGACAAGGTCCGTTAAGACCTGAAGAGTATAAAATTCCTTCGATTTTTGACGGAAGTTATGATTATAAATCTAAAAATAGTAAATTGTTTCCGACACCTAAAAAAACTGCTCCTATAAAAGTTCCTTATATGTCAAAGGAAATGCGTGAGGAGTATAATAGAGATACTATTGTTACTATTTATAAATCATTGAATAGCACTTCAACGTCAAAAGCTAACACTCAAAGGTTATATGAAAATATTCACAGATTAGATTACCAAAACTACAAACTTGCATTCTGTACGTTTGAACAAGCAGGTGTGCCTTTGGTAGATGTTATAAATCAAACAAAACATTTATCTAATGCTCAGAAAAAAGAATGCTTGAATTACTTGGTAGATTTAGGCAAAAAGACAGCAGATTACGGTAATCAACGTTCTGACGATGTTGTTCCGAACATGAAAAAATTAGTTGCTCAATATGATAGTCAACATGGACTTGATGAAATTAGCAAAAAAAGATTGTCTGCAGATTTTAAAAAGATTATAAATCGTTCTGATACATTGCAAACTCCAAAACCTGCATTACCAAACGGAAAAATAGATAAATCTTTCCAACAAGGTCAAACAGGTGACTGTTGGTTATTAGCGGGTATAAAATCATTGTCAATGACTCCTCAAGGTAAAAAAGTTCTAGATAATGCAGTAAAAGCGGACAAAAATGGTAATGTTACCGTAAACCTAAAAGGTGTCGGTAAAAAATACACCATAACAGCTCGTGATTTGAAATGTTCAAATGAATTATCAACAGGTGATACTGATGTTAGAGCATTAGAAATTGCTATGGATAGATATTTTAGAGAAGCAGTTCCAAACGGTTCGGCTGATATTGACGGAAATACTGTAGGTAAAGCATTATCTTTGCTGGGAGATCCTAACAAGACTAAAGAGTTTGTCGGTCAAAGAGGTGTTGCTAAAGGTATTGTAGCATTAGCTGATTCAGGTATGAAAAATAAAGCCGCTGTTACAGGCATGATGAGTTACATTGATCCTAGTGATATCAAGGCGGTTGATGAAAATGGTAAAAAAGTTAAAGTTTACAACGCTCATGCTTACTCAGTTAAAGAAATTGCCGTTGATGGAATTACTTTGATTAATCCACACGATACATCTCATACTTTGAAAATGTCATTGGAAGATTATATTACACACTTCAATTTATTAGGTGTAACTGATACTTCAGAATTGAAATAGAACTTAAAAAATACAAATACAGTTACAAAACCACAGAGGCGGTCGAGTTACAACGTAACTCGACC
>URRM01000097.1 GCA_900550295.1 uncultured bacterium | reverse complement strand
TTTTAAACATCTTATTAATTATATCTTGATATTTTTCAAAAATAACATTACGTTTTACTTTTGCTGTTTGACTCAAAAGTCCGTTATCCATACTAAAACCATCTTTCAAAACTTCAAATTCTTTTACCTTTTCAAATGGTTTTAAACCTGTTTTGTTTTTAATATATGATTGAATTTCTTTTTTTATCAATTCACGCAAATTAGGATTTTTAATTGATAAAGTTTTACCGGACTTCAACTCTTTTGCCAAAATTCCACATTTATCAAGCGCCATTTTTGAAGGTACAATCAGTGCGCCGACACTTGCCTCATCTTGTCCTACCAATACAATTTGGTCGATATACGGACTTTCCAAAATAGCTTCTTCAATCGGAATAGGTTCAACATTTTCACCACTTGAAAGTACGATTGTTTCTTTTTGACGTCCAACCAATACAAGGTTATTATTACGTGTCAACCAACCTAAGTCACCTGTAATAAACCAGCCATCTTCTGTAAAGACCTTCTTTGTTGCTTCTTCATCTTTGTAGTAACCATTCATAATTTGTGGACCTTTTGCAAGAACAAGCCCTTTCGTATAAAGGTGTACTTTTTTCATTGTTTGAGGATCTACAACTCTAATTTTTGTATGAGCATAAGGTTTACCAACACAGCCCAAATAGTTTGGATATTGAATACCACGTAAAGTTAATACAGGAGAGGTTTCTGTCAATCCATAACCAATTCTTAAGTTTACGCCGATTGCATCATAAAATAATTCGTCTTTTAGTGATAATGCACCACCACCTGAAATAGAAAGTCTTATTCTGTCTAAACCTGCTGCCTTCTTAACCTTTTTATAGATAGTTTTTGTTGCAAGAACATGAAGAGGTTTCAAGAAAGCTCTTGCTATTTTGTGATAAATATTTGACGGTAATTTATATCTTGTTTTCTTATTTGTAAGTCTTCGTTCGCTATACATTTTGTGAATTTTATAGTTAATACTATTTTGAACCGCAAAATCAAACAAGAAATATCCAAGTTTTGAATTTTGTTTTAATTTTTGATAAATACCAAGTCTGAAAGCTTCCCAAATTCTAGGTACAGACATCATTGTATCAATTTTATATCTTAACAAATCATTTTTTAAGTTATTAATATTTGTAAAATGTAAGTGACAGCCTTTTGTATAGTAATAGAACTGCGCTAAATTTTCATATGCATGCCAGCAAGGTAAAATTTGAAGAGTATTTTCACCTGCAACGGCTCTAAATCCGGCTTCTGTACCTTCCATTTGTGAAACAATGTTGCTATGAGTTAGCAAAACTCCTTTAGGATTGCCTGTAGTTCCTGATGTATAAAGCATTGTCGCAGGATCTGCAAGATTAATTTCTACAGGTGTAAATGGATTTTCTCTACCCATTTTGATAACTTCATTTAACGTATAAACCGGAGCGTTCAAACCTTCTTTTGAAAAGTTTTTAGTGTTTAATACTATTATAAAATTTAAGTTGTGAGCGTTAAGATTATCTTTTAACGTGTTCAACAATTTCATATCATAAACAAAAACGCCCTTAGGTTCAGAATGTCCCATTATATAATCTAATTCTTCAATCGGAGCATTTGAACCTCTTAAAACATCAATAGCACCGGTTTTAATAATTGCTTGTGCCATACTCATAAAATAACCGTTATTTTCAGTAAACAAGCAAACAAAATCACCTTTATTAACACCTAAATGTTGTAAACCTCCTGCAACTTGGGTAATCAAATTTTTAACATCTTGATACGTCATTTCCAAATCATTGTACGTATCTGTTACGGCCATTAGTTCAGGATGCTCTTCCATTGTTTTTTCTAAATGCTCTGTAATACTATGAATCCCTTTTAAGTCATCTCTAATCAATTCGTCATCTGTTAATATTATTGACATAAATACCCCCTATTACACTATTTTATATTGTTTGAGGGCAAGTGTCAAGAAATAGTTTTCAATACTAAATCAGACCTTGCGAAAATCTTTTTACCTAGTATAATGTGAGTAGAGGTTATTATGGCTACATTTGTTGAATCACAAATTTCAAAAGAAATGGTTAAATATCATTGCCCTAGATATGAGGAATTTCCAGATATCGGGTTATATATGGAACAAGTAATTGAGGTTTTGAATACTAACTTAAATCCATTCAAATCTACACCGGATGAAAAATTAATCACGTCAACAATGGTTAATAACTACGTTAAGCAAAAAATTATTGCACCACCTAAAAATAAAAAATATTCAAGAAACCAAATTATTTTCTTATTTGTTGTTGGTGTTCTTAAACAAGTTTTTAGTATTTCAAACATTGATACATTAGTAAAACTTGCTCTAAAAATTTATCCGCTTGAAGTTGCTTATAACTTCTTCTGTATAGAATTTGAAAAAGCATTACACGCAGCGTTTGTTACTAGAGATTTTTCAGCACCTAGCAGTGCTTCGATAGATACCGAATTTTCAGAATTATTCCGTTCCGAACTTCTTGCAATTTCTAATAAAATATATGTTAACAAGTATATGCAATATCTAAATAGCACTTCAATGTAACGAAATTGCAATATTATTTTAGTCAAAATTTTTATCAAATTTACAATTAAAAACACCCTAAAACACATGCCAGTCATGAGTTCCAGAGATATTTGCTTTCAAAAGCAAAATACATTAAATGGATGATTTTCAAATCTTCTTTACAAGTGTAATATTTATATATATTATAAGTATTATACTAATGGGGGGATGTGGAAAATGCCACAAAGGGCAGTTCAAGAAAATTACAGAAGAAGTTATGGTTACCCACAAACTTATTCTCACGTTGATGTGCCGACTAGAAGATTAAGACCGGTTCAACCCGTTCAAAATCCAATACAACATCACGCACCTAAAAAACGTATTCAAGACGCAAGAAAACCAAAAAGAAAGAAAAATCCTCTTGCCTCTTTAATTTCTTTATCATTTATGTTTTTAATCGGGTACTATGTGTTACCTTATGCATTCCACAGAATTTCTTTACCTCTATTAACAGGTAGACAAAACTATTCAAACATTCAAACTGATTATTATCATTTAATGTTTCCGACAAGCAAATATTTACACAACACAATCTTTGAAGGTAAACACGCTCTTGCAGGGGCTACAACTAAAAAACCTTTAATGACTGATTTATACAAAACAGAAAGACTTACTATTCTTGAAGACGGATTGAAAGATTTGATAAAAAAATATCCTACAATCCAACCTGCAATTACAGTATGGGATTTCAACACTGGTAAATATGTAGATATCAACGGTTCTGAAATTTACCCAGCAGCAAGTATTATTAAGGTTCCTGTTTTAATTAATCTATTTAAAACGATTGAATCAAACGGTCTATCAATTTATGACGAAATGACATTAACAAACTACTATAAAGCCTCAGGTTCAGGAAACCTTCAATATGCAGCAACAGGTAGAAATCTTACAATCGACCAACTTGCAAAAACTATGATTGAAGATTCTGACAACTCTGCAACAAATATGTTAATGTCAAAATTAGGTTCTATGACAGCTGTTAACACAGCAATCAGAACTTGGGGTATCAAAAATACTCACGTTCAAACATGGTTACCTGATTTAGGCGGCACAAACTATACAACAACAAATGATATGGCTACAATGCTTTTCAACTTAGACAACCCTAACTTCTTAAGCATTAACTCAAGAGAATACATTGTTGATTATATGAGCCACGTTAAAAACGACAGATTAATTCCACAAGGTTTAGGGAAAGGCGCTACATTCTTACACAAAACAGGTGACATTGGTTCAATGTTAGGCGATGCAGGTATTGTTTATATGCCAAACGGTAAAAAATACATCATTGTAATTATGGCAAAACGCCCTTACAACTCACCTTTAGGCAAACAATTCATTCAACAAGCTTCTAAATTAATTTACGAAGGTATGTTAAACAACTACTAATCCGTATTTTTGTTTAAGCTTAATAATCTTTTCATAAGACACTTCAATACATTCTTGGAGTGTCTTATCATATTCAGCTTTTTTTGCAATATCTTCTATAATTTTAATAGTTTTATCATCTGAATAACGATATAAAAATAAGTTTACACCTGCCCTGATTGCTCGTTCACAAGGATTGTCAAAATCATCCAGAGCTTGCATAACCATATCGTCAGAACAAATTACTCCATCGTAATCCCGTCTTAAATAATCAATTGCATTCTTACTCAAAGAAGTCGGCAAAACATCTTGGTTAAAACAAGTACAATGCAAATGCGCAACCATTACCATATCAACACCTCGCTTTACAAGATGTTTGAATGGTTTAATATGAGTTTTTTCCATTTCTTCTAATGATAAGTTTATTGTTGGCAGAGTTAAATGGCTGTCACAATCTGCATCACCATGTCCTGGGTAATGTTTTATGCAAGGAATAATTCCGTTTTCTTCATAAATACCCAAAACTATTTCTGCACCTTTTATAACTTCATCCGGATTGTCAGAAAAAGCTCTTTCTCCGATAATTGGATTTTTAGGATTTGTATTTGTATCGCAACAAGGCGCAAAATTCAAATTTATACCATAATCTTTTAACTCATCTGCAATCATTTGAGTCTGAACTTTCAAAAATTGTTCACCTTTTTCATATGCGAATTTTTGACTTAAATATCTCTTGCCGCCCCAAATGTTCTCCGTTCTCTCAACTCTTCCACCTTCTTGATCAATTGAAAGAAAAGGAACTATTTCAGATTGGCATGCCAATTGTGCGGTTAATCTTTTAAAATCCTCTGATGAGATTATATCATCTTTGAAGAATATAACCCCTCCAAGTCCTTTATTTAAAGCACTTCTAAGGTTATTTCCCTGACAACCGAGTATGAACATTTGATACAATTTTCGAATGATTTCCATAGAATATATCATACATTTAATTGAGGTCAAAATGCAAGTTTTTTTGTATTATATATACACAAACGTAGGGGACGGGTAATGAAAAAATTAATTGTATTAACTATAGTAGCATTTTTAACAGTTTCTGCATTCGCAATGGACGCATACGCAGCAAAAAAAGCTAAAAAATTAGCACCTGAAGTAACTGATGAAATGTCACAAACTATTGATAACTTAACTAAAAAAGTATATGCACACGCATTGTTATCACCGGAAGATAATCAAAAGCTAATTGAAGTGAAAATTAAACTTGATAACCAAATGCTTTTATTATCAGATCCAAGTTTAGCTCCGCTATACTATAAGGCTGGCTATTTATATAAGATGAGAGATATGAATCAAGAAGCCGTAGATTGCTTCCAAACCATTTTGGAAAACTTCTCAGATACTGCGCTTGCCCCTAAAGCAAGGACAGCTTTGCGCTCAATGGGTATCCAAATCGCAGATCCGGTAAAATTATCTGAAGATGAAGAGGAATAGAGATTAATTTATAGGGATAAGAAATTAGAAGAGTTTAGAGGCGCTTTT
>URRM01000096.1 GCA_900550295.1 uncultured bacterium | reverse complement strand
TCTACAGTAATAGCGGTAAGAGCGTCATTAGGTTCGGTAAATCCAAGTCAAATAATAGTTCCAGTGTGGATTGCAACCATTGCAGCCGACGTGGCGGGAATAATAGCAAGTAAAATGTTAATGAAAAAAAGGATTGGAATTATGTTAGCAGATTATCATTTACACACACACAACAGTGAAGATTCGCATGTTACAATGGAAGAATATGCGAAAAAAGCTTTAGAACTAGGTTTTAAAGATATCTGTTTTACAGATCATGTTGAATATGCAATGATTAGTCCTCTTGCAAAAGGCGAGAGAAATTATTCAGGTGAATACCAACAGGTTTTGGCAAAATATGGTGATAAGTTAAATTTGAAACTTGGTGCAGAGTTTGGTGTTCAAACTGATAACATTGATTTCTTTAAAGACTTTTATAATAAATATTCATTTGATTTTGTACTTCTATCTTGCCATACAATTGATGGTTTAGGACTTTTTGACGGCGGGTATTTAAGCGGAAAAACTCAAAAAGAATACAACGAAGGTTATTATAACGAGATTTTAAACGTAATTAAAAGTTTTAAAAACTATTCTGTTTTGGCTCATTTAGACCTAATTAGAAGATATGATAAAACTTATTATGGTTTTGAAAAGACAAAAGACATTGTCGCTGAAATTTTGACTCAGGCAATTAATGACGGCAAAGGTATTGAAGTTAATACTTCTTGTTTTAGATATCATATTCCTGATTTAACACCATCTGTAGATATTTTGAAACTGTATAAAGATTTAGGTGGTGAAATTATAACAATAGGTTCTGATTCTCATGCTGTAAGTCAATTTGGTTTTGAAATTGCAGATGTAAGAGAACAGTTGGCAGAGTTGGGTTTTGAACATTTTTACACATTTGATAAAATGCAACCTACAAGACACAGTATGCGAGTAATTCAAAATGTTTAAAAACTTGACTTTTTATGGTTTTGATTTACGATATCGATATATTTAGGGATAAATTATGGTTCACGAAAATTATTCAGCTATCATTATAGGAAGTGGTTTAGCAGGTTTGTATTCTGCTATAAAATTAAGCCAAGTTATACAAAATGGCAAAATCTTGATGATTACAAAATGCGATCTTGGTGAAAGCAATTCAAGATATGCTCAAGGTGGTATTGTTGGTGTTTTGAAAGAAAATGAAGTTGATTCCGTAGCATCACATGTAAGCGATACATTAAATGCAGGTGCAGGTTTGAGTGATTTTAATGTTGTTAAATATATCTCAGAAATGTCAAATGACGTGATACATGATTTGATAAATTTAGGTGTTCCTTTTGACAGAGATGAAAATGGAAACTTGTTATTCACACTGGAAGGTGCGCATAGCGTTCGAAGAATTTTACACTGTAACGGTGATGCAACAGGTAGAGGAATTGAAAAAAGATTATCTGAATTGATTGCTCAAAATGAACAAGTTATTCTAAAAGAAAATACTATCGCAGTTGAGATATTAAAAGAAGATGAAACTTGTAAAGGTGTCGTTTTATTTGACGGTAACGATTATTCAGTAGCGCTTTCAAATGTAGTTGTTTTAGCTACGGGCGGAATCGGTCAATTATACAAAAATACGACAAATCCTCAATGTGCAACTGGTGACGGATTGGCTTTGGCGTACAATGCCGGTGCTATTTTGCAGGATATGGAATTTGTTCAATTTCATCCGACAGCGCTTGCAGTTCAAGGAGAAGATGCAAACCACTTAATAAGTGAGTCTGTACGTGGTGAAGGCGCAATTTTAGTTGATGAAAAGGGTAATCCTTTTATGCACAAGTATCACGAATTGAAAGATTTGGCTCCAAGAGATGTTGTTGCAAGAGCTAATTTTGAAGAAATGAAGCTAAGCGGTAATGATTACGTATTCTTGAACGCAACTGTAATCCCTAAAGAGGTTCAAGAAAAAAGATTTCCGTCAATTTCAGCTGTATGTTTGAAAAATAACATAGATATATCAAAAGATTTTATTCCTGTTCATCCGGCTGCTCACTACTTTATGGGTGGTGTAAAAGTTAATTATGACGGAAGAACATCAATAAAAGGACTTTTTGCGTTAGGTGAAGTTTCTTCAACGGGTTTACAAGGTGCAAATCGCTTAGCAAGTAATTCATTGTTAGAATGTGTTGTTGGCGCTTATTCAATGGCTGAATTTGTTCAAAAAAATATTGAGCCTGAACACATAGAGTTGTCGGAGGAATTAAAGAAAAACCTAAAAAAATATTCACAGGAGTTAGGTTTTATTGAATATGACACCGATGTTCTAAAGAAAGAATTGCAAAATTTGATGTGGAACGGTGTCGGAATTATTCGTTCTGAAAATTCTTTAAAAGAAGCTCAAAATCGTTTGAATGACTTAAAAACTCAATTTTTACGTAATGAAAAATGTTTAAGTGTTCAAGAATATGAGTTTAAAAATATGCTGACAGTAGCACAGTTAATTATAACTTCTGCTCTTCAAAGAAAAGAGTCCCGAGGGGCACACTATCGTGAAGATTACCCTATGACAAAAGAAATTGCAGAACACAATTGTATTATAAAAGAACAAGGAGAACTAAGTTTTGTTAGATAGATTTTTAATTGATAAATACGTTCTTTCAGCTTTGGAAGAAGATATTGGCTTTGGTGATATTACAACAGATAATTTAGCAACAGAAGATGATGTTTTGGAAGCAAAATTAAACACTCGTTCTGACGGTATTGTTTGTGGTTTAAAGGTTTTTGAAAGAGTTTTTAAAAACTTGTCAGATGATGTTGAAATAAAATTTTATTTTAAAGACGGTGACAGAATAAAAGCCGGTGACACAATAGCTAAATTAAAAGGTTCTGCTTCTGCAATCTTAAAAGGTGAAAGAACAGCCTTGAATTTTGCACAAAGAATGAGCGGTATCGCAACTGAAACAAGAAAATATCAAGATGCTATTGGCGAAGGTTTAAAAGCAAGAATCTCTGATACAAGAAAAACTACACCAAACTTCAGAGTGTTTGAAAAATATGCTGTATACGTTGGTGGAGCTTGCATTCATAGATTTAATCTTGCAGATTGCGCAATGATTAAAGACAATCATATTAAGTTAGCAGGTTCTTTAACAAAAGCAGTAGAAAAAATCAGAAAAAATATTTCTCACACTCATAAAATTGAAGTTGAATGTGATACATTAGAACAAGTTAAAGAAGCAGTTGATTGCTCTGCTGATATTATTATGTTAGATAACATGTCTTGCGAAACTATGAAAAAAGCTGTTGAACTTATTGACGGTAAGGCAATTGTTGAGGCAAGCGGTAACGTTAACATGTCAACTGTTCATGCTATTGCTGAGGTCGGAGTTGATATTATTTCATCAAGTGCAATTGTTGCAAAAGCACCAACGCTAGATTTGGCGCTAGATATGTAAGATTATTACAAATTGTAACGATTTATACTCTTCTTGAAATCGGGTAATCAAATTTGTTTTTATATATATGTAAGTGATAAAAAAATACGAGATGGTTTAGATTGGAGTGATGATATATGGCATTAGGTTTTAATTCAAATTTATTTAATACAAATACACAAACACAAGCAAGAGGTGCAGAAACAGCAGGTTCGTTAGCTTCTGCAAATTCAGAAACAGCTGGTTCTTTAGCAAGCAATGTAGAAACTGCAGGTACTATCGCATTTGTAAATTCAAACAATCAAATTGATAGTTTCCAATCAAGCAATCCTTTTGCTCCACAAATTGATTATAGCCAATACGCTAATATTGAAACTGCAGGCAGTGTAGCTGATGCAGGTGCTGAAACAGCTGGTTCTTTGGCATTTGATGCAGAAACAGCAGGTTCATTAGCTTTCTCAGGCGCAGAAACAGCAGGCTCTGTAGCTTCAGGCGATAGCGGTGCAAGTTTCAGTTCTTCTGATGGCAGTTTTGTTTGCTAATCAAGCTATAATCATTTTTCAAAAATTTTTATCACATATCTAAACCAATCACAATCAAAAAGCGAGTCTATGACTCGCTTTTTTAGTTTAATATTACTTAGCCTTTTTTAAAGTTTCTTTTACGGTGTTTATTGGGATTGCAAATCCAATTCCGATGTTAGAGATATTATTATCAGGATTGTATATTGCCTGATTAATTCCTATAACTTCTCCATCAGTTGTTATTAAAGGTCCGCCGGAATTTCCCGGATTGATAGATGCATCAGTTTGTATTTTGTCTTTTGCATAGTCAATTCTTGAGATAATTCCTTGTGTAAGTGTACCGTTAAATCCGAACGGACTACCAATAGCCAAAACCTTTTGCCCAACTTTGGCTTTTCCGGAATCCCCAAGAGCAACAGTTGTGAGTAATTCTTTTGCCTTAATTTGAATTAATGCAATGTCTTTGTTTGATGAATATAAAACTTTTGCTTTATAAACATGACCATTATGTAACGTAACTTCGATATTTTTTCCTTCATCAACAACATGCGAACTTGTCAAAATTATTCCGCTGGAATCAATGATACAACCGCTACCGCTAGAAACTCCAAGCGGTAATTCGGCATCAATAGAAACAATTGCAGGGTTAAGCTTTTCGTAAACCTTCATGTAAATAAGTTCTTCATTGTCGTAGGAATAAACTGCGACGCTTGTAACAAAAGTGAAACAAATTGCAATAATAATTTTTTTAATCATAACCTTGAAAGCTCCATTCCTGTTGTATTATAAGGAGTGTCTTGAAAAATTACTACTAGCTTTGTAACAAATTAATGTATATTTCTTGCCACTATTAAACCTTTATTCTATAATTACATTGAAATCTGGTGTCAGGTTTCAATAGAGATATGAGTAAGGAAAGGAAATTAGAATGAACAGTATTGAGTTATTCAAACAAGCATTAAGCGAAAAAAGAGCATTAAAAGTTATTTCAGGTATTAACAACATGAACTTAGAAAAAGTTGAAATGGTTGTTTCATCTGCTATCGAAGCTAAAGCTACAGCTATCGACGTTGCTGCTAACGAAGAAGTTTTATCTTTAGCAACAAGATTAATCTCTGAATCTAATTCAGACATCACATTATTCGCTTCTTCAATAAACGCTATTGAATTAGCAAACGCAGTTAACAACTTCCACGTTAACGCTATCGAATTAGGAAACTTTGATGCATTATATAATCAAGGTATTACAATGTCTTCAATCCAAATCATCAACATTGTAAAAGAAACTTTATCAATGATTAACGAAGAAATGAGATCTCAAATCTTATTCTCAGTTACAATCCCTGGTTCATTAGCTATCAACGAACAAATTTCATTAGCTAGAGAATTAGAATCATTAGGTATTGACTTAATCCAAACTGAAGGTTTTGTTTCTCAAGCTAGCCAATTCGAAGGTGCTAGAGCTTGGTTAAACAGAGCTGAATTAACAATTTCTAACACATTAGAATTATCTAGAAATATTGAATTACCAATCATGACTTCTTCTAACATCAATACAACAACTGCTCAATTCGCATTTGCTGCAGGTGCTAGCGCTATCGGTTGTGGTTCTTGCATTAACAGATTAGAATCAAAAATCTCTATGTTAGCTGTAATCAGCAACTTA
>URRM01000095.1 GCA_900550295.1 uncultured bacterium | reverse complement strand
TGTTCATTTTTGTTGTTGATTTGTTCAAAGAACTTTGTGCAGTTAATGCTGCCATATTTGTGTTTACTGTAATTGCCATAGTTTCTCTCCTTTCAATTAGTATTTATTCACTATGCTTTACAGTTCTATTATGCTTAATTTACCCCCTTTTGTTTATATCCTTTTAGTCTGAACTTTTTTATACTTTAGTATGAACTTTTAACTTTTGGACATGCCTTTAACAAAAAAGGCGGTCATGCTTATTCAAGCATGACCGCCTTTCAAAATTATAAACTAATTAATTAGTCTTTTCTTTCAGGAATTCTCATAGCGTAGAATGTTCTCCATACGAACACTAAAGCTACAAGTAAGAATACAACACCAACTACCGGAGCGTATTTTTGGAATGCAGGGTTGATAGCAATTTCCATTGCTAATAAACCGAACAATGTAGTGAATTTGATGATTGGGTTCATAGCTACTGAAGAAGTATCTTTGAATGGATCACCTACTGTATCACCAACAACTGTAGCATCGTGCAATGGAGTTCCCTTTTCTGCTAAGTCAACTTCAACAATTTTCTTAGCGTTATCCCAACATCCGCCTGCGTTAGCCATAAATACTGCTTGGAATAAACCAAATACAGCGATTGCAATTAAGTAGCTTACGAAGAATGATACAGGGTGAACATTTGCACCTAAAGGAGCTGATAAGAATGCTAATGCTAAAGCGAATGAGAACAATGCAATGAAGATGTTCCACATACCTTTTTGAGCATATTGAGTACAAATCTTAACTACTTCTTTTGAGTTTGAAATGTTAGCAGATTGTTCTTCTGAATCCAATTTAATGTGTTGTCTGATATATTCTACTGCTGAATATGCACCTGTTGTAACAGCTTGCATAGAAGCACCAGAGAACCAGTAAATTACAGCACCACCGGTGATAAAGCCAAGTAATGTGTATGGATTTAACATGTTCAAAATCATTTCAGGTTGAATACCTAATACGTTTTGAATTACTAAGATTAATGAGAAAATCATAGTTGTGGCACCTACAACAGCTGTACCGATTAATACCGGTTTAGAAGTTGCTTTGAATGTGTTACCTGCACCATCATTTTCTTCTAAGTATTTCTTAGCGTTGTCAAAGTCAGGTTTGAAATTGTATTGTTTTTCAATTTCTTCACCAATGTTTGGAATAGTTTCAATCAATGATAATTCATATACTGATTGAGCGTTATCTGTTACAGGACCGTAAGAGTCTACAGCGATTGTAACAGGTCCCATTCCTAAGAAACCGAATGCTACTAAACCAAATGCAAATACAGATGGGTAAACCATTGTAGCTTCAGGAATATGTAAGCTAGCTGCATAAGCTAAGCCCATTAATAATACGATTACAGCACCAATCCAGAAACCTGAGAAGTTACCAGATACAATACCTGAAAGGATTGTTAATGATGCGCCACCTTCACGAGATGCAGTTACAACTTCTTTTGTATGTAATGCTTGAGGTGAAGTGAATTTTTTTGTAGCTTCCGGAATTAAAGCTGCACCAATAGTACCGCAAGAGATGATTGTTGATAATACCAACCATAAGTTGCCACCCATTGGAGCTAATAACCAATAGCTTACGCCATAAGTCATAGCGATTGATAGGATTGATGTAATCCAAACTAAATTTGTTAAAGGTTGTTCGAAATCGAACTTAGCAGTTTTTGCTGCGTATAATTTTGTGAATAAACCGTTAACCCAATAAGCAACGATTGAAGTAACAATCATTAAGAATCTCATTGTGAAAATCCAAGCCAATAATTGACATTGGTTAACGTCACCCTTAACAGCTAAAAGGATGAATGAAACAAGAGCAACACCAGTTACACCGTAAGTTTCAAAACCGTCAGCTGTAGGTCCGATAGAGTCACCTGCGTTATCACCGGTACAGTCAGCGATTACACCAGGGTTTCTAGGATCGTCTTCTTTAATACCAAATTGAATTTTCATTAAGTCAGAACCGATATCAGCAATCTTTGTGAAAATACCACCAGCTACACGAAGAGCAGAAGCACCTAAAGATTCACCAATTGCAAAACCGATGAAACAAGCACCTGCGATGTTACCAGGGATGAATAATAAGATTACTAACATCAAAATTAATTCGATTGATACCAATACAACACCAATTGACATACCGGCTTTTAAAGGTAAGTTCAAGATGTTTAATGGGTTTCCTTTTAATGCAGTAAATGCAGTTCTTGAGTTAGCTAATGTGTTCATTCTGATACCGAACCAAGCTACAGCATAAGAACCTAAAATACCAATAACTGAAAAAGCTAAAATGATTAGAACGCCTGTCCAACCCATCTTAGCTAATCCACCAAAGTAAAATGCAATACATAAACCAATTAGGATTTCTAATGCAATTAAGAATTTACCTTGTTGAATAAGGTATGTTTTACATGTTTCAAAAATTGTGTTACCAACATTAGCCATACATTCGTGAACTTCGATTTTTTTCACTTGCGCAAATGCAATTAAACCGAAGATTAAACCTAGAACTGAAACAGCAATACCAATTAATAGTAATGTGTGTCCTAGAGGATAATGTTTAGCAATTTCTGGAACGACTAAATCTGCTTCACTTGCGAATGCAGGAGCAGATACAAAGAACAATGAAAGCAATGATGCCATCAATGTTTTTTGTAAAGTAGATACTTTTTTCATTTTTTCTCCTTCACTAAAAAAATTAATCTTCCAAAATAATTCTCACATAAACATTTTTTTTTTCAACAAATTTACAATAAAAAAAATAAAAATCATCCAATCGGGTGAGAAGCTGAATTAGTGTACATTTTACATTATAAACTATTGTAAAATTTTTAGCAAAAACTATCAAAAAATATTTTTACGACTATTATATATAATATCAATTCACTAAATTGAAAAGTGTGTATAAAATGAATTTTAGAACCGTAGATGTACAAACAGCTAACATTCAACCGCAAAAGCAACCGGTTAATAACACAAAAGAGGGTAATAACAATCCGGTAGCACAGCCACAAGTGTCAAGTGATGACAAAAAAGGTTCTCAAGCTTTATCTAGCTACTTTAGAGGAAGCCAACTTGTTGCGTTTAAGGGTTTTTCATGTTCTAAAAGTGATTTTATAGTTAAAAAAGAAGAAGGTATTCCTTGCGCATGTTGCGGTCGTTTAATGATGACTAACAAAGGTGTTGAAAACTTTGAAAGAAATGCTAATGGGGCAACAGGCGAATATTTACAAAAACTTTTGAAAGCTAATATGGAATATTTCAGAGGCACAGAAAAAGCTGTTGCTAACTTTATATTAGAAACTTCTGAAAAAAATCCTAAATTATCTATGAGTGGTTTAATGAGCTACTATTCACCTAATGCAAAAGTTCTTTTGGAAAACGAACAAAAAAATGTTTTGGGTGAAGTTTCTAAAAAAGCTGAAGTTTTAGGCAAGGATAATGCAGTTCAAAAAGTTGTAGATCAAGCATTAAAAGATATTGATAACAGTACTGACAAAAAACATTTCGAAAGAATTCCATTCTTAGAAACTTTTGCTAAAACTGTTGATAAAATTGAAGATAAAAAATTAGCAGGTGAATTACTTGATACGGCTGTTAAATTACCAATGTCACAAAGTTCAATTGAAGCGTTTATTGTAAAATACGGTCATGGTGACAAGAGTGACAAACAAATTGCAAGAAGATTAGCTCAACCGGCAATTGCAACAGCAGAACATATTCACCCTGATACACTAGGCGGTCCGGACAATACAGCAAACTACATGTCAGAATGTGGAGATTGCAATTCTAAGCGTGGCCATATGCCATATTCAGAATGGATGAAGAATTATCCGAATATGCCTCGTAGTATTCAAAGAAATATTGACGAAGTTACTGAAAGAATTATTAACGGTAACTTAGGTGACAAATATGACGATTATCCTGTAGATTTACAAAAAGCTGTAGATAAAGAAACAGAAGGTGTCGTTAAATTAACAGTAAAAAATCCGGAAGAAATCGAAAAAGCCAGAGAAGAACGTGGTTTACCAAAACCGGAACCATATAAAAAGAAAAAATAAATTTTCGCAACAAAACTATACAATTAGATGATACAAAATTTGTTTTTGTATTATAATAAATACAGTAAAGATTAAAGGTCTCAATTTATTAAATAAACACAAATCAAAAAAACTTAAGAAGGTAAGGTAAGGTCTCACAAATGCAAGTTCAAAGAATTATGGCTGCTACTCCTATTTCAAAAGTAGCAAACGTTCAAAACAACAAACTAGACACAAAAGCACAAGAAGCAAGAGTTTCAAATCCATTTGATGAAAAAAATCAATCAAGAGCTTCTCAAATTGCAAGAAATTATTTCATGGGCGCTCAAATGGTTAACTTCACAGGTTTCCCATGCAGCACTTCTAATTTCAAAGTAAAAGAATTAGAAGACATGCCTTGTACTTGTTGCGGTCGTCCAATGATGACAAACAAACAAACTGATGAATTCGCACTTAGAGCTGGTAAAGCTTCAGGCGCTGAATTAAACCAAATTTTAGAAGACAACATGCCATATTTCAGAGCAGAAGAAAAAGCTATTGTTCACTACATTCAAAAACAAACTAAAGATATGCCTGATGCGACTTTGACAACAGCTATCTCTAGAACAAATGCTGATCCTGCTAAAATTTTAGCAGATGAACAAATTGATGTTTTAAGAAGAACAAGTGCTAAATCTAAAGAATTATTAGGCGAAAAGAATATCATTCAAAACTTATGTGATAGAGAGTTGGCTAAATCTTTCGGTGTTGGTGCTAAAGACAGAAGACCAAAATACACAGGTGGCGCAAGCAGAATGAACAGAACAGCTTTCTTAAGCCAAATCGTTGATGCTGAAGACAAAGGTGTTGCTCACAAAGATATTCACAAAATCTTAGACGTTGCAGTTCAATTACCTGAATCTGAAAAAATTATCGCTAAAATGTTAAGCGATTACGGTCATGGTGGTTCTGACGTAAGATTTGCAAAAAGATTAATTCAAAAAGCTGTAGTAACAGCTGAACATATTCATCCAAAATCTAAAGGTGGTCCAAACGCTACTAACAACTACATGGGTGAATGTCAAGAATGTAACGGTTCTCGTGGCAACATGTCTTATGATGAATGGATGAAGAGATACCCTAACATGCCTGATAACATTCAAGTTAATGCTGATGCTGTAACTGAAGAAATTATCAATGGTAAAATCGGTGGTAACTATGACGATTATCCTGTTGACTTAAAAGATGCTATCGAAAGAGAAACTAATGGTAAAGTTATCTTAACAGTTAAAAACCCTGAAGAAATAGACAAAGCTCGTGAAGAACGTGGCTTACCAAAACCAAAAGCAGATTTAAAAGAAAAAGCTAACGCTGCAGGTGGTTACCAAGGTTCATACAAAGGCAATGCCGAATTAGATGCCGCTATTGGTTCTAAAAGAGGTCAAAAATCAGAAAAATCTGAAAAGACTGAATCTACAGAAAAAACAAACAAACCTGGTAAAATGGGTAAATCTAAGAAAAAAGGTAAAAGACACGTTATGCGTGATTTTAGCGAATTAGCTCAAGCTCAACAACAAAAACAAGAAGCTCAAGCAGCTTAATTCAATGAATTAAATAATTTAAAAAGGGCGGTT
>URRM01000094.1 GCA_900550295.1 uncultured bacterium | reverse complement strand
CAGCGCCTCTTTTTTATTATCTTATTTTTCTAATTTTTTCATTGTTGGAAATGCGATTACGTCACGGATTGTTTGAGAGTCAGTTAATAACATAACTAAACGGTCAATACCCATACCCATACCGCCTGTTGGTGGCATACCGTATTCTAATGCTTCGATGAAGTCTTCATCGATTTCCATTGCTTCTTCATCACCATTTGCTTTTGCCACTGCTTGAGCTTCAAATCTTGCTCTTTGGTCGATTGGATCGGTCAATTCAGAGAATGCGTTACAGATTTCCCAACCGTTAACACGAGTTTCAAAACGTTCTGTTAAGCGTTTGTTATCTCTATGAACCTTCGCTAATGGTGAAATATCTCTTGGGTAATCAATAATGTGTGTTGGTTGAATCAAAGTCGGTTCAATCTTTTCTTCAAATACTTTTTCAATTACTTTGCCCCAAGTGTCTGTATCTTCAACTTCAACGTAAATTGATTTGGCCAAATTTCTAGCTTCTTCATCTGAAAAACATTCGTTAAAATCAATGCCTGTAGCATCTTTTACAGAACCTAGCATTGTTTTTCTATCCCATGGTGGAGTTAAGTCAATTTCGTTTTCGCCATATTTAATTTTTGTTGTACCAAGAACTTCTTGAGCAACGAATGCAACCATGTTTTCTGTTAATGTCATCATATCGTTGTAATCAGCGTATGCTTGATATAACTCAATCATAGTAAATTCAGGGTTATGTCTTGTATCAATACCTTCGTTTCTAAAACATTTACCGATTTCGAATACTTTTTCAGAAACACCACCTACGATTAAACGTTTCAAATATAACTCTAATGCAATTCTTAAAGTCATATCCATATCCAAAGCATTGTGGTGAGTAAAGAATGGTCTTGCAGCTGCGCCTGAAGCAACTGTTTGCAAGATTGGAGTTTCAACTTCCAAATAGCCTTGTTTACCTAAGAATTCTCTAATTTTAGAGATAATTTTACTTCTTTTTCTGAATGTATCTCTTGTTGTTTCATTAACAATTAAATCGACATAACGTTGTCTGTATTTAGTTTCAACGTCAGTTAAACCGTGGAATTTTTCAGGTAGTGGTAATAAAGCCTTTGTTAATACTGTATATTCAGTAGCTTTAATAGAAAGTTCACCACGAGGAGTTCTTCTGATAGTACCTTTAAAACCAATGATATCGCCGACATCAACTAGTTTTAACATCTTGAATTTTTCCTCGCCTAAATTTTGCTTGTGAGAGAAAATTTGAATTTTACCTGTTTCGTCCATAAGGTCAATAAACATGCCGGTGTTACGCATTGCCATAATACGCCCTGCTACAGCGTATTCATCTTCAGTTTCTTCACCTGCAGAAAGATCTTTATATTTTTCTTGCAATTCAGCTGCACTGGCTGTTTTTTCGTATTTGTACGGATATGGATTAATACCTTTATCAACAAAGTCAGTTAACTTTTGGACTCTTGCTTGACGAATATTCTCTTTTGGAGATATTGTTTCCTTGTTTTGATTTTCTTGTTGTGTCATTTTTCTTCCTTTTATTCTTAATAAATCACTTACTAGTTAGAATGGCTTTGCCATTGGAATTGGCGCCAATTTTGCAGAATCATCCGCTTTTGGAGTTTCAATTTTCACCGGTTTTACTTCAACCTTTGGAGCCACTGCATTGTTAATTTCATTTTTAACTTTATTGTTTGTTCGAGGTTTAACTATCGGTGTCACTGGTTGAATAACCTCTTCGTTTATTGCGTTTGAAACTTCTGAATCTTGATTTTTATTTTCTTCTGCTGTTTCTTTATCAAATGTTTTTTGAGCAGCATCCGGAGAAATAAACATTGGTGAACCCTTCATTCTGAAAGGTTTTAACGCTACCGGCGGATAGTCAGTAAAGTCTTTTGCACCATATGGTTCTGTTGCAACTCTCATTACATCCTTCCAAATAAGAGCCGGAACCGTACCACCTGTTAAGTTACCCATTTTTGAGTTGTCATCATTACCAACCCAAACACCTGTAACGATATCAGGAGTGTAACCAAAGAATGTAGCATCTTTTGAATCATCGGTAGTACCTGTTTTTACAGCTGATGGCTTACCAATATTTGCAGCAACACCGGTACCGCTTTGAATAACTGTTTTCATCATAGCTGTCATTGTTGCAGCTGTTTCAATATCTAAAACCTTTGTAGATTTTGCTTTTGGAGCTGTATAAATAACCTTACCACGTGAAGTTTCAATACTTTCAACCGCATAAGGTTCTACTTTATAACCACCGTTTGAAAATACACCATATGCTCTTGTCATTTCAAACAATTTTACACCATTTGAACCTAAAGCAATTGTGTAGTCATATTCTAGCGGAGTTGAAATACCCATTACACGAACTAATTGGATAACCGGTCTGATACCAACATATTCAATCAATCTAGCAGCACAAACGTTTGAAGATACCATTAATGCTGTATATAACGGAATTTCGCCTCTATATTTATTACCATAGTTTCTAGGAGCCCAATTACCAATTTTTACAGGTAAATCCTGAATCATATCGTTTGGAGTTAGTCCTTTTTCAATAGCTGCAGCATATACGAACGGTTTAAAAGATGATCCTGGTGGTCTTACAGATTGTGTAACACGGTCGTATTGAGATTTTGTGTAATCTTTACCGCCTACATATGCCAAAATCTTACCGTTTTGAGTATTAAATGTGAATACAGCGGCTTGTTGCTTGTCACCTTTCAATCCCCAACTGTTCATATTTCTTGTAACTGCTTCATTTGCAGCCATTTGAGTCTTGTAATCTAGTGTAGTTACGACTTTATAACCACCTTGGGAAATATCCGTTTCATCAAAGCCAAGTTTTTCAAGCTCGTTCATAACATAATCACAGAAATAAGGAGCCTTGTTAAACGTATACAATTGAGGTAGGGAGCTTAAAACAATCTTTTCGTGTTTTGCAGCTTTGTATTGCTCTTTTGTGATATAACGCATCTTGTACATACGTTTCAAAACTTGATTTCTACGTTGTTGAGCTTTTTTAATATCGTTAAATGGTGAATAAACTGATGGCGCTTGTGGAAGCCCTGCAATCAGTGCAATTTCACCCAACGATAATTCATTAATATGTTTATTAAAATAAATTTGAGCAGCGCCTTCAACACCGTAAGCACCAGAGCCCAAATATACATTATTTAAGTACATTTCAAGGATTTTATCTTTTGAAATTGTTTTTTCAATTCTTGCGGCAATTACAAACTCTTTAATCTTACGGTTAAAAGTTTTTTCATTAGACAAGAACAAAATTCTTGAAAGTTGTTGTGTGATTGTACTTGCACCTTGAACAACGTGTCCGGCCATAATGTTTGCAACGATTGAACGAGCTAAACCTAATAAGTCATAACCATCGTGATGATAGAAATTTTTATCCTCTGTTGCAATAATAGCTTGAATTAAAGAGTCCGGAATCTCGTCTAATTCAACCTTTTTGAAGGTATACGCCGTAAAAGTTTTAATAATCTCACCGTCAGATGAATAAAATTTTGTAATAATATTCGGTCTGAATTGCTCTAAGTTATTGATTGGAGGTAGTGTGCTAAGATAAAGTTTAAATGACACAATACCTGCAAAACAAACAGCGATAAAAATGCTTATACCGTAAGCGATTGAGCTTCTTAACTTTTGATTTTTTGCCTTTTTAATTTGCTTTGGAACTATAAAATTATACATTTTTCCTTGCCTTATATAATAATTAATCTATAATATAATTATTGTATAAAAAACGAAATTGTAAACACATGTTAGATTTTATTGTATCATTTATAAACGAAATCCGCTCATATTTTGTGCCTGAAAGGCTTACATACAAGGTAGTTGGAGAGTGTAAGAAGTGCGGAAAATGCTGTAATCATATGTACAGTTACGACGAATACACAGAAAAAGAATTCAAGTTTATGCAACTTTTATTCCCTGCATACCGTAGATTCTACATCAAAGGCAGAGATGAAGACGGAAAGCTAATATTTGCCTGCAAGTTGGTATCACCGGAAGGTCTATGCACTGTTTATAACAAACGTTTAGCAATGTGTAGAAGATATCCTGCAAAGCAAATTCGATTTTATGCAAAAATGCCCGAAGGGTGCGGATATACTGTAATTAAGAAGGATTTTAAAGATTATTTAAAATAATTGCCAAATTCAAAAAAATACTCTATAATTTTATTGACAGGAGCAGACGTGGGAAGAATAAAATCAAGTATAGTAATAATTTTAGCGTTTTTAGCGATAATAATATCGCCAAAAGCCTTTGCTGTTGAGCAAATTTTAGATGTAATGCTTCCTTCAAGTAGCTTTTTAGACGTTCCTGACAACTATTGGGCATACACAGAAATCTCTGAACTACACCACAAGGGAATTCTAAAGGGATATCCTAACCAAAAGTTCTGTCCTGAAGCTTATATCACAAGAGAAGAATTTGCAACAGCCGTAATCAAGGCACTGGGATTGGATGATGGCGAAGTAATTGACTCTCTTGTCCTAGATGATGTATTTCCGGAAGATTGGGCATACCAAAACATCCAAAATGCCTTCTTTTTCGGGCTATTTTTACCTCCGAGAATGGCAAAAGATGGCGGATATTATTTCTACCCAACGCAAAAGATAACAAGGGCTCACGCCATTACAATGGCTGTAAACTCAATAAAGACAATACCAATGAGTAAGAAAAAGGCTAAAAGTGTTTTAGAATACACTTATGACGACTTTTTTAAAATTCCGGACTGGTTTGTAGCTCCGGCTGCAAAAGCTCAAATCCTTGATATGCTTGTTATTGATCCAAGAGGAAAGAAGTTAATTGCTTTTGACAAGCCAATTACAAGAGGTGAAACAGCTGTACTGCTTTATAATATGATTGAAGAAGCTAGAAAAAACCCGAATGACAAGATTAAAGCGGCTTTTGACAAAAAAGTTTCTGCAGAAGGACACGTTATTGCAGATGCAATTGTCGATGACAATATAGCTACAATTCCGGCAGGAACTGAAATACCACTTTTAATTACAGGCAAAATCAGCTCACAAAAAGCTTGTGAAGGCGAAAAATATGTTGCTTTAGTGCCTAAAAACTTTGTTACAGCTAAAAAATACTTGCTAATTCCTTATGGAGCAAGATTTGTAGGTCATGTACAAACAGCTAAGAAAGGTCATTTTTTAATTAGAAATGGCGTATTAACACTTCAAAACGACAGTTTAGACGTATTACATCAGCCATTACTAAGAGTGAACGGCATTGCAGAGATAAAAACACCTAAAAGTGATTCCAGATATAGAAAAATATTCAAAGGGGAGAAATTGACCGTAGATAGAGGAGAATTCCTATACTTGAAGTTGTTAGAGCCAATAAAGGTGGATATTTCGACAGGCAGATTACTTCGAAACCCTGAATTGGAGTACAAAAACAATGCTGTAATGGATCCTTATCAACACAAAAATGAAGCAAGTAAAAAACAAGTTCTTGATTACATAAAATCACCTGTTGACGTAGAAGACTTATAAATAAATATTTACGAACATATCAAAGCTTCAAAACGCACTCTATAATAGTCAAAAATCTTGATTGTATGAGTAACAATATTATAAACAAAGAATTTCAGGTATGCGTGTCCGTAAAAATACGTACGTAAAATCTCGTTCGTAAAAAAAAGGACTAAAAATAAAAACAAATGTTGTATAATATAAAAAGTGAATTTGAATTGGGTTAGACAAAATTTTTGAAAAATTT
>URRM01000093.1 GCA_900550295.1 uncultured bacterium | reverse complement strand
TTAAAAATTATAAAATAATTACTTACTCAAAAGAATTTTCATTCCGGCCATAAAATAGCTTTTAATTTCGTAAAAAGAGCGTATTTTAACAAGCATTTTCAAGATATACAGAGGTCTTAAATAAAATGCTTTAACAGCTCTTTTATGAAGTTCTAAAATTCGTTCTTTTGATAACGAATATGTACTTATACAAGGTTCGTAATAAGAATTTTCAAAACTTTCTATCTCTTCGTGTAATTCATTCTTAACATAATGGTAAAAACGAGTTGCAGGAAGTGGAGTTGCAGTATAGAAACTTACAAAATCACTATCTAATTCAATTGCAAAATTAATAGTTTCGTTTATAGTATCTTCATCATCCCAAGGTAAACCTATAACAAAATAGTTATAAACTTTTATTTTAGCCTTTTTGAAAGCTTTAACCGTATCTCTAATTTCGTTGATTGTAGTTCCTTTTCCAATTTTATCCAAAATATATTGAGAACCGCTTTCAACACCAATACTTACAAGTCTACAGCCGGCTTTATGCATATATTTTGCCATTCTTTCATCTGCTGTATCAGCCCTTGTATTTGCAGACCAAGTGAATTTAAGCCCACTATCAATAATTTTTTTGCATAAATTCATAGTCCATTCTCGATCTTGATTAAATATATCTGACCAGAAGATAAAGTTTTTGATGTTATATTTTGTTATACATTCACGAATTTCTGCAATTATATTTTCAGGAGAACGCATTCTAACCTTACTTCCGCTTGTAGGAGTTGCCAAGCAGAAAAAGCAATGATGCGGACAGCCTCTGGAAACTTTGATTACTGCCTGAACATTGTTATTATCAGGTCTTCTGTAAATATTATTATCTATTAAATGACGAGCAGGAAATGGTAATTCATCCAAATTTTGAATAAAAGGTCTAACACCATTAAACTTTGCAACTAAACCATCTCTATGCCATAAGCCCAAAATATCATTAATTTCAACATCACCACTTAAAAGTTCTTTTAAAGTTTCTTCGGCTTCGCCTGAAATAATATATGTTAAAGCTTTATTTTTCAATAAAATTTCTGAATTAAAAGTTAAAAAGACAGCCCCTTTTGCAATAGTTATAATTTTAGGACAAATCTTTTTTGCAATCTTTAGACAATCCAAATCGCTTTGTAACGTTGGAGTTGCAACATTCAATAACAAATAATCTGGTTTGAATTCTTTTAAATCTTCTTCAAAATTACCACCTAAGCTGTAATCTCTAATCATTGCCTCAAGCCCTTGTTGCTCTGCAATTGAAGCTAAGTACATTAAATCTGTCGGAGGCAATGGAGGTATGACAAGCAAGTCCTTTGTCGGTTGTTGACAACGGTCCTCTCTATTCATAACTGGGGATGGTGGATAAATTAATAAAATCTTTTTCGCCATAATTTTATTCTATATCAAAAATAATTTTTTATATCATTATTAAAGATTAAAATTATGCGACTTTTGTTGTTGGAGGTATATATTTTATACCGTTTGTATTAATTTTTCCTTTTGAAGTTACGCTCAACAATGGTGATGTACTATTTTCTGCAAAGGTATCACGACATAAGCCTTTTCGCCACCAACAACAATCTGAACATAATTCTTTATGAACTTCCGGTGTCATAACCCATTTCATACGTTTCATTATTTCACTGAACTTGTATGTCTTACCGGTTTCTATTCCTATTAAAAATTTAACCTTTTCATCCAATTTATTTACTGAATCATCTTTGCAAATTGCAGTGCCTGAACCGTCATTTGGACATTTTTTGCACAAATCATCTTTGCCGCTTTTAATCAAAATATCTGTATCGGGGTTATCCTTCAGTTGTTTTGAAATTATATCCCAACTGTTTACTTGTGCCTGATTATAATTATATCCCTTATACCCTGGCAAACATAAAAAGTGATGTGGTCTTAATGCTATTGTGTTTGGTTTTGATACATAACTTATGTTGTTTGTCGGTGTTGTTGCATTTACTGCATTAATCATTTTTCTAATTTCCTTCTATTTTCCTAATTCCATAATTTTATTTTAATCCATTTCACGATTTTTTTCATCTATAACTTGTTGCAATGCGGAAGTCATAATTTTCAAAAATTCTTTTGGATCTTCATTTGACAATTTTTTTAATTCTTCTAATGATTTCGTATCTTTTACTTCAACCTTTGACAATGCTTGTTTTGTGCCTTCCATAAACGATTTTACAGCATCACGTTCACGAGTAGAATATTTCATAGCCTGATTTACACTACCTTTTGTTGCACTCAAAATTTCTTTGATTACATCATCATTAGGGCTAATATTTTTGAATACAAACGAAATTAACATTCTTGGAATAATTTGATTTGTTGCCCAATTTCCTTTTTTCAATTTTTCAGAAGTCAAACCTAAGATTGTATCAGATGCAACGTCTTTGCCTTGTTCTAAAATCTGGTCTAAGAACTCGTAACCAGTGTCAAAGGCAGGAACTACAGAGCCTAAAACTCCTGATGCAAGTTTTTCTGCACCACTTATTGATGCTGAGTGTACAAGTTTTTTAAAGTTTTTGCTATCTAATGCATCCTCTTTATCGCTACTTAATTTATCAGAACCGTCTACTAAAATTTTGATACCCATTGTTGTCGCAGATTTTGCTACAATTTGTGCAAATCCCATTTCAGGAGCAACCAATAATGTCAAAGCCGACAATACAGAACGAGTCGCACCTTTTACTGCTGCTGCACCAATTTCTTGAGAACGATTGTATTTATCAACTCTTTCTTGAATGTCATTTGTATGACCATAAGCATGTTCATAAGAGTCATCATATTCTTTTTGCAACTCCTGTAATGTTTTTCCAGCACGAACATTTTTTGCAGTAGTTTTCATTGTTTCATCTAAAAATTCTGCCATGACTCCATAAGCACTATATTTTTCTTCCATAGACATCTTTTCAGTGTCCATACCCGAAGCCTTTAAAGTGTTGTCTAAAGTTTCTTTTGAACCAATAATTGATACTAACGATTTTTCCATATTTTCAAAAATTTGTTCTTTTGGAGTTGTATGATACAAATATGGAACAGAGCCTGTCGTTGCATAATAGTTTATTTTTTTCTCAACTTTATCTTGAAGTTTACCGTTATTTTCTTTAAATACAGTTAAATCTTCAGATAACTTCTTCGACACAATATCAGACATAGCCTGAGTTGTAACCGCTAATTTAAACTGCTTAACTTTTTTATTGTATTTTGTGATGTTACTATTTTTGTATTCAACACCAAATATTTCTTGAAACTTTTCAGGGAATTTCTTATCTTTAATTGACTTTTTCAAATCATCAATTTGTTGATTGTAAGTGTCAATATCCTTTTGAACCAAAACGGCTCTATTTTTTGAATTCCATAAAACACTTACACTATCCGCAACTTTACCTGCCCAACCTTCAGATGCCAAATGACCATCTAAAGATAATTGAGCATTTTGTCCAATAGTTTTAAGTGTTTCTGTCGTTTTTTCATACTGTTTTGATTTATTTGAACCGCCGGTAAAATTAACAGGGCAAGTACGTTCAAAAGTATCCGGCTTTTGAACAATAGTCGAGTAGCGAAAACTGTTGTCAGAATTCACTTTCTGAATATTACTACTTGATTTAATTGCACTTAATGCACTTAAATTAATCACAATATTTCCTATTTCTTACACTAACTTGTCTTTATAAAAAACCCTAAAAATAATAATTGCCATGTTTTTGACGATTTGTTACATGTTGTAAAGAAAGAGGTTTTACAAAACTGTAAAACCTCTTTAATTTTTTCTATTCTATCTTTATCATTTTGAATATCAACAACAATTTGTTCAATATTTATCACAATTTTAGAGTTTTTTGTATTATTTTTACCGCTAATTAATACAATAATAGAAGGCGGTCGATAAAAAATTTCATCGACCGCCTTTTTTAAGAATTTATTTTCTAAAACTAAACTTTTGCAGGTTCTGTTTCAAAAATATCTATAAAGTTAAAGATATCAGTTGAGAAAATACCTTTGTCAGTAATTTTCAATTGAGGAATTACAGGTAATGATAGGAAGCCCATTGTCATAAACGGATCATCAACAACACAACCGATTTCTTTTGCAGCCTTGTTTAAAGCTTCTGATTTTTCTGTAACAAATTCAATATCTTCATAAGACATCAAACCTGCAACAGGAAGAGGTAATTTAGCCAAAATTTCACCGTTTCTAACTACGACCTTACCACCTTGAGATTTAACAAGTTCTTTTTGAGCCAAAAGCATATCTTCGTCATTTGTACCGATGATAATCATGTTATGAGAATCGTGAGCAACAGTTGAGGCAATAGCACCTTCTTTAATGCCAAAACCTTTTACAAAGCCTTTACCAATATTTCCGCTTGCTCTATGACGTTCTACAACACAAATTTTTAGTACATCATCATCCAAGTTTGCTTTTGCCAAACCATCTTCAACTTTTACATCTACAACAGTTTGTTTTGTAATTAATTGGTGAGGGATAATTTCAATAGCGTTAACCTTGCTACCTTTTGCTGGAATATGTAAACTATCTTCTTCCAACCAACCTACGTTTACAGAACCTCTTGTTGACGGAACGTTAACTTTTTCTAATGAAGCTACCAAATTACCGTTTTCAGCAACGACTTCACCATTTTGGAACACCATAATCGGTTTTGTAAAATCTTTCATTGATGCAAATACGTTGAAATCTGCTTTATACCCAGGGGCAATAGCACCTAAGTCTTGAATTTTAAAGTATTCTGCAGTATTTAAACTTGCCATTTGAATTGCTTTAATAGGGTTAACATCATTTTCTACAGCTCTTTGAACCATTCCGCCAATGTGAACACGCAAATCTTCCGGATGTCTATCATCTGTTACGAATAAAATCTTACGATTATTGTTGTGTTTTAGAATTGGCATTAATGCATCTAAATCTTTTGCCGCAGTACCTTCACGAACCATTATGTACATACCTTGTCTTAATTTTTCAAGAGCTTGTTCTGGATCTGTACATTCATGGTCTGATGTTACACCACTTGCAATATAAGCACAAAGGTCTTCGCCTGAAACTTGTGGAGCGTGACCGTCTACACGTTTTTTATATTGTAAAGCCAAATCAATTTTAGCCATAACCTCTTTATCTCTCATCAAAACCCCTGGGAAGTTCATCATTTCAGCTAAACCTAAAACCCAATCTTTATCCATCAATAAGGACAAGTCATAAGCATTTAATTCAAAACCTGAAGTTTCAAAAGAAGTTGCAGGAACGCAAGATGGAAGCATTGTGTAAACTCTTAATGGTAAGTTTTTAGAAGCTTCTCTCATAAAACTGATACCATGCAAACCTAAAACATTTGAAATTTCGTGAGGATCTGTCACAACTGTTGTTGTACCCGCAGGAACTACTGCTTGAGCAAATCTGTGAGGTAACATCATTGAACTTTCAATGTGAACGTGTCCGTCAATAAAGCCCGGAGTTAAGAATGCACCTTTTAAGTCAATTTCTTTTTCACCTTGATAACCTTTTGCAACACCTGCAACTCTACCATTTGTGATTGCTACATCGCTTTCATAAATTTCTTCGGTTAAGACATTTACAATTTGTGCGTTTTTAATTACTAAGTCTGCTTTCTTTTCACCTAAAGCAACTGCAATAAATTCTTCTTGGTGCATTTTATTCCTTTCTTAAATCTATAAAATCCTAAACACTTTGTTCCTTATATTTTATCACAAAATTCCAGCAATTCCTCTAATTTACCTGTATGAATTACATCTTGAATTTTCGTTTCTATTTCTAAAATTTCTTCTTTTGGCATTGTTTCCAACTTGCCTACAAGTACTATTTTATCAACCGTATCAGTATTTACAAAACTTTCATTTTTTCTGATAAATTCTTTATACAATTCCAAAATTTC
>URRM01000092.1 GCA_900550295.1 uncultured bacterium | reverse complement strand
AAGGCAAAGCCTTCGGCGCCTTATTATACCTTGATTTCAAAAATAAAGTGGCAAAAATTTGCCACTAAAAAGAATTACGATATTTGAAATTAGTTTTCTATAAGGAGGTTGAAGTGACAATTGTTATAATAACCTAACAAATTGTGTAAAATAATAATAACATATATTGATTGAAAATGTTAGGTTATATTAACATTTTTTTACAAATATGTAATTATAATTTATTTTTCACGTAATCTTTAATCTTTTTAAATGCAGTAGGCGTAATGATGTGTTCTATTCTGCAAGCGTTAATTTCAGCTTCTTCTTGAGATAGTTCAAGAACAGAGCTAAAAAATTTGCATAGAGTAATGTGCTTGTGTGTAATTTCTTTTGCTAAATTAATACCGTCGTTGGTAAGTTCAATTGGTTGATAGCGACCGTATTTTATATATCCTTTTTGCTCAAGACGTTGAAGGGCTTCTGTTACAGAGGCTCTGGCAATTCCGAATTTATTGGCGATATCGATAGCTTTTATCGTTGATTTTGCTTCGATGGTTTCATAAATAAATTCCAAATAATCTTCTAATGTTGCTGATATTTTTAATTTAGTCATAGTGATACTATAGCACAAAAGTTTTTATGTTATTATTTTTGTAGGGATAAAAGGAGAAATAAAAATGATTTTAAAGATTGAAAGATTAGCGCATAACAAAGTGTTACCGGAATACAAAACAGAAGGCGCAGCCGGAATGGATTTGTGTGCGGCTATTTCAGAACCTATAACATTAAAACCTTTGGAAAGAAAATTAATTCCAACAGGCTTGAAGATTGAATTAGAACATGGTTATGAAGCACAAATTCGTCCTCGATCAGGTTTGTCAATTAAGCATGGTATAACTTTAATTAACTGTATCGGTACTATTGACGAAGACTACAGAGGTGAAGTTTGTATTCCTGTTGTAAACGTTTCAAATGAAGAATACACAATTTTGCCTGATGAAAGAATTGCACAAATGGTAATCGCAAAATACGAACAAGCAAAAATAGAGGTGGTAACTGAATTAACAGAAACTTCACGAGGCGAAGGCGGTTTTGGCTCAACTGGCAAATAACATCCCGCATTATGCAATAATTAACAAAAACATGGAGGAAAATATGACTATTGAAGTTAAGCCGTTGAATGCGGTTGTTTATAACCAAGATAAAGTAAAAATGGAGGATGTTATAGCACCGCCATATGATGTAATCCTTGACGATTACAGGGATGAACTTGAAGCCCGTAGCGATTATAATGTTGTAAAATTAATATTGGCAAACAATTCGACAAATTTAGATGATAAAAACAATCGCTATAATGTGGCTTTTGAAAATTATCAAAAATGGCTTAGCGAAAAAGTTTTGGTAAAAACAGAAAAACCTTGTATTCTTTACTTAATCCAAAATTATGAAAAAAATGGCAAAAAGATTACAAGAAAAGGTTTTATTGCACGAAATCGTATTGAAGATTTTGAAAGCAAAAATATTTTACCTCACGAATATACAATGGGCGGACCAAAAGCGGACAGATTAAATCTTACAAAAAAATGTAAAGCTAATTTCTCTCAAGTATTTTTGGTATATTCAGATTCACAAAAACAAATTGAAAACGCAATCGACTACTCTCAAAAACCATTTATTGACGTTACTGACGACTTAGGTGTTCAAAATATTGTTTATAAAATTGATGATGAAAAAACTTTAACTTTGATTGAAAATGTTTTAAGTGATAAAACATGCCTTATTGCAGACGGTCATCATCGCTACGAAACGGCAATGAATTATAGAAACGAAATGCGTAAAACTGTTTTAAACTCAATAGGCAACGAGCCTTGGAATTATGTAATGAGTTATTTTACAAACTTAGAGGATGATTTACTAATCTTCCCGACTCACCGTATTTTAACTCGTTCAATAGATAAAAATGATTTGTTGGAAAAAGTGAAAAAATACTTTGATGTTGAAGAAATTTCTTTTGATGCAAATACAAAAGATGCAATGCGTATAAAGCTTTTGGAAAATATTGAAAAGTCTTCAAAAGAGCGTATTTCAATGGGCTTGTACTTAAAAAATCAAAATAAATTTTATTTGTTGAAATTAAGAGAAGATGTAGATGACATTCTTGATGAGTATAAAGTTCCGGAAGTTTTGAAATCATTAGACTTAATTGTGTTGCATAAGGTTATTATTTCAAAAGAACTGGGCTATACACAAGAAGAGCAAATGGCACAAGACGGAATTTTGTATATCAAACAAGAGTCAGAAGCCTTTGATATGATTGATAACGGTACAGCAGAAGCTTCGTTTATAATGGCATATCCAAAAATTCAAGATATAAAACGAATTTCAGAAGCTGGTGAACGTATGCCACAAAAGTCAACATATTTTTATCCAAAATTACTTTCAGGAATAGTGATAAATCCTTTAGAAGATTAATTATAAGAAAATAAGATAAAAAAGAAAAGTCCCGCCGTTCAATTTTAATTGAACGGCGGGTTCGTTATAAAAAAACTAAAAATGTTAACTAATGTAACGTATTTTAGATAATGTAAATAGGCTAATAACAAAGCCTAGTCATGGAAGTCAGCTTTTGAAACATGTGTATTCATGTCGTAGTCATGAATACCGCTTTTTAAAACATGTCAAATCATGTCTGCACATGCATTACAGAGATTTAAAACATGATTTGTCGTATGCCTATTATAATTGAGCTTTATTAAATATAAAAGGCTGAAAGTCATGTGTTGCATGACTTTCAGCCTTTTAATATCCTTGGAGAATAATAACTATAAGATTTTACACGGAATATAAAATGGATAATAAAGATATTAATAAGGAATTAGTAATTCCCGTAATGCACTGTTTTAATGACAACTATGCAATACCTGCAAGTGTTGCGTTTTTATCTATGCTTGAAAATGCAAACAAGAATTATTTTTATAAGTTGTATGTTTTGCATTCTGATATAACGTTACAAAATCAAAAAAATTTGATGTCTATAATATCAGGGTTTAAAAATGCCAGTCTTGAGTTCGTAAATATGAATAATAAATTTAAAGATTTATTTGAACAAACAAACTCAAAAGGTCACTACACAAAAGAGATGTTTTATAAATTTTGCGCACCGTCATTATTTCCTCAATATGACAAAATAATAATTACTGATGTTGATGTTGTTTATTGCGGTGATATTTCAGAAGAATTTGTTAAATTCAAAGATGACGAAGAGAACTACCTTGCAGGCATAAGAGGTGTCATGAAAAAAGGCGGACACATCGAAACCATGTATAAACAAATTTATTCTGATTTTACAGAAGAAGAAAGAGAGAAGTTACTAACCGGTGCTGGTTATTGGATATTTAATCTAAAGAAAATGAGAGAAGATAACTGCGAAGAAAAATTTTATAACTTTGCGATAAAAAATTCATACAGAATAAAACAACCTGAACAAGATACCGTTAATATTATTTGCGCACCTTTCATAAAATTATTGCCAATAAATTCAATGGTTTGTACGTATGCTTATGATACTTACAAAACGAAAGAAGACATGAAACAGGATGTATTCAATTCGGCGGATGAAATTGCCTATGCTTTAGATCATCCAATTCAGTTACATTACGCAACTTCAGTAAAGCCTTGGAACTCAATTGACTGTACAAAGTCTAATGTTTGGTTTGAATACATAGCAAAAACACCATATTTAAGAGATGTTTTGAGTTATTTTAAAGGAATCCTTCCTAAAAGCAATTATTATTTGTTTAATTTAATTAGAGCTGTCAAAATCGACCAAAATAAAGTTAAATTGTTTGGTTGTATTCCATTGAATAAAAGATAGTCGTATGCTTAGTTCAAAAAGCATGCTGAAACATGGTCGTTTCCGACAGTCATCAATTCAGGAACTTTTTTATTGCAAAGATTTGGAATGCAAAATTTGCAACGATTGTGGAACCTGCAACCTTCAATGTTATCCATAATTGATGGCGGGTGACCTTTTATGACTGAAAGTTTACGCTCTCTACTGCTCGGTATTGATTTTATTAACCCAAGAGAGTACGGATGATTTGTGTTGTCAAAAAATTCTTTTGTATGAGCATTTTCAACTATTCTACCTGCATACATAACAGAAACTTCATCAGCATGTTCACTAACAAGCGCTAAATCATGCGTGATTAAAAGAATTGATGCCCCAACATCTTTTTTTATGTCCCCAAGAAGCTTCATTATTTGGGCCTGAATAGTTACGTCTAAAGCTGTAGTCGGTTCATCTGCAATTATAAACTCTGCATTGCAAGCAAGCGCCATGGCAATAATAGCACGCTGTTTCATACCTCCTGAAAATTCGTGAGGGTATTGGTTAAAACGCTCTTTTGCAGACGGAATTTGAACCATTTCTAATGCTTCAATAGCTTTTTTCTTTGCATCATTACCCTTTAAGTTTTGATGCAATTTGATAATTTCTAAAAGTTGATTGCCAACAGTATAAAGAGGATTTAAAGAAGTCATCGGATCTTGCGGAATAAGTGCAATGTGTGAACCTCTTAATTCTCGGGTGTGTTTTGAATCAAGTTCAAGTATATCTTTGTTTTTGAATAAGATTTTTCCACCTTTTATAGAAGCAGTTTTGGGCAAAAGTTTTATAATACTCATTGCTGTCATGCTTTTTCCACAACCGGATTCTCCGACAAGAGCATGCATTTCACCCCTTTTTATTGATAGTGAAACGTCAAAAAGAGCTTGCCTAAAGCCTTCTTCTGTATTGAATCCTAAATTCAAATTTTTAATTTCTAATATATTTGACATGTATATATATATTATACATGTACATGTGCAAATTTCATCATCTAAATATTTAATATACAAAAAGCATGGAATTTTCATCCCATGCTTTAATTTAATCTTGTAAAATTCTTACTATAGAACGTTTTTACCTAAGTTAGCTTTTGCTCTTGTAAGTTCTTTAATGCGTTTTTCGTTCTTTTTAACTTGTTTTTTCATGTTAGAACGTTCGTTTTTGATAAATTTGTATTGATTATCAATATCAGCATATTTAGCCTTACATACATTTTGGTCGGCTCTAATGTCTTCTAATGCTGTATCAATTTTTGCAATTGCGCCTTGCAAATCTGCATTTCCTGTGATTGTTTGAGTGCTGGCAGCTTTAGTATCAACATAACCTTGGCTAGAAGAAGTAGCAGAAGTTGTTGAAAGAGTTGATTTTGTTGAAGTTGTACTTGTTGTGTTTGGCACAGAATAAGCTGTATCGTCAAAGTTTAACGGTGTAAAAGCATTACCATCCGCAAATGCCGGAGTGATAGAAAGCATGATTCCTGCTGTAAGTAATAAGCATGTTTTATTAATTTGCATGTCAATCTCCTTTATATATATATTCATGTAATTAGATAGAAACAGTTTAAATGAGAACCCTAAAAAAAGGAAATAGTTAACATAACTTAATATGATTTTAAAATTAAAATTTTTGAGAAAATTAAGCTATTGTTGAAATTTAGACAATTACCCGAATGGGTAATATGTAAAAAATTGCCTGATTTTGAAGTTTTGTAAACAAAATAAAAAATAATTTCAAAAAAGGTGTTGACAAAAAATATTGAAGGTGTAACATAATAAGTACGGAAGCGAACGAAACGAAAAACGAAATCGAAAGCAACCGTTAAGGAATTAGAGGAATGGCTCCTAAAGATTTTAAATCTGCCAGTTCCAAACCCAGCCGAAGGGATTACTATTAGAAGTAATGTTAAGGACGCAATAAACCTTAATTTATTGATGCCGAGTAAAGAGATTGAACATTGAAAAAAGAATAGCTGAAAACGACTAAATATACTTGTTGATTCTAACAAAATATGATTTAGGACAAAATACACAAGCAAAAGCTAGTGTTAAAACAACGTCGAGCAGTTTATCGATTAGCCTCGATAAACGATGGACATAAACTTTCTGACAATGGAGAGTTTGATCCTGGCTCAGGACGAACGCTGGCGGCGTG
>URRM01000091.1 GCA_900550295.1 uncultured bacterium | reverse complement strand
AAAGCAACCTCGCCTCTTTAAATAATTCTAAGTCAAAATAATCAACACCGAACCGACAACCATTATTAATGTGCCTATAATTTTCTTTTTCATATCGGTTTCGTGGAAAAATCTCCAACCAAAGAATAAATTAACCAAGGTTGATAATTGAAATAGGGCAAGAGCATAACCAACTTGCATATTTTCAAAAACATAGTTTGTCGTAAGTTGCATTATACCTAACATTGAGCAAACTATTGCAAATTTTGAAATATCTCCTTTTTTTATTTTTGTTAGAGGTTTTCTGAATATAAAAATCAACATTAAAGCAAAAAACGCACCCGCCCAACACCAAAGCATAAACGAAATTACAGGAGAAGAAAGTAAAATAACTTTCTTCAACAAAACAGCCTCAATCCCCATTAAAACAAGGGCTGTAAATCTTAGCAAAATATCTTTTCTTTTAAATAGCGCAAAAGAAAAACCCTCCGCTTGAGTGTCGAATACAAACCAACTACCCCAAATGATTAAAACAACACCCAAAACACCAAACAAAGTTGGTATTTCGTGTAAGATGAATATTGCTATAATCATTCCGACAACTGATTTATAAGAATTAATTGGTCCTAAAACTGAAAGTTCACCTATTTGAAGTGCTTTTACAAGGCACGCATTACCCACTGAACACAATAGTCCTGCGGTAATTGCAAAAAACCAAAATTCTTTTGGTAAACCAACCCAGTCAACCTTCAATGCAAAAGGTACACACAAAATTCCCAGTATAAAATATGTATAAAAATTGCAAATTAAAGAAGAATTTGTTTCACAAATTTTTTTTTGATATACATTTGCTAAAGGGTTTGAAACTATTCTTAAAAATAGCGCAATTATTGTTCTAATCATATTTACCTTGTAATAAATACCGTTTTATCAAAACCGTTTTCATTAATATATTCTTGATTTATATGCAATTTTTCTGACAAAATAGGATGAATTGAAATGTAATGAGAGCTTTTTGCAATAATTTTTTCTTTATTTTCTTCAAAAAGTTCCTTCATTTCTTTTTCTAATTTGGCAAAAGTCTTTACCCAATATTTATCATCTAAATTAGCAACTTTTGCAAATTCATGAATATTGTGTAAATAAATTTTATTTAAGTCTAAACTCAATGCCCATTTGAAAAATGGTACAATTTCAAACAAATTTGTCGGCATTGCTAAATATTTTGGTCTTAGTTCAACTTTTTTGTTTTCATAAAGGTACATAAAATTCTTCATTACCTTTTCAAGGTCTAATCCCATTTCATTTTTGTATGTAAGCGGTGTAAAACCTAACATTGAAACGGTCATTTCATCAAAAATTTCTTCTGCTTTTTTAATTCTTTCTTCACACACACACAAATTTGTTATTGTGTGAATTTTCATATTTGGATATTTTTTATGCAAATCAAAAAGCATTTCAAAAGCTTCGTTTTGAACTAAAATTTCACCGCCGATAGCAGTTACATTCTTTGGTTGATAATGTTCTATCAACATATTAATTCGTTGTAAAAGCGCAGATTCATTCTCCATTGGAGCTTTATTCTGCGGACAACAAACACAAGATGCCTGACAAACATTTGAAGTTTCATAGTGAATATAGTTTAATTCAGGTTTTTGACCTTTTTCTTTTTTAACAGATTTATACATCGGACATTCACAAATAACATCCGCATTTTCAATTTCTTCAATAACATTTTCATCAAAGACATTGCCAATTTTTGTACTTGCAGGAGCTACACAACAAGGGTAAATATTACCATTTTGTTTAATTTTTAACTTACTAAAATGACAAACTCTTACTGTCTTAGCCATAATTGGAGTCCTAGTTAAATCTTGTTCTTGTCAAATCAGCTTTTCTTAATCTGATGCTTTCCGGTGTAATTTCTGCCAATTCATCATCTGCAATATAATCAAGAGCTTCTTCCAAAGATAAAAGTTTAGGAGCTTTTAAAACAACCATAGCATCAGCTGTTGAAGTACGCATGTTTGTCAATTTTTTAGTCTTACATACGTTTACTGCAACGTCTTGAGCTCTGTTACCTTCACCAACAATCATACCTTTATAAACTTTTGTTTTAGGTGTGATAAAGAATGTACCTCTGTCTGCGAATTGGTCTAAAGCGTAAGGAACAGCTTCACCTTGTTCCCAAGCGACAAGAGAACCCATTCTTTGTTTTGGAATATCACCTGCTAAAGTATCGTACTTGTTGAATGTGTGATACATAATACCTTCACCACGAGTCAATCTAATGAATTCACCCTTGAAACCGATTAAACCTCTTGCAGGAATAACAAATTCTAATTTTGAACGAACGCCTGTTGATTGCATATCAAGCATTTGAGCTTTTCTGCCTGCTAAACGTTCGATACAAGTACCTGTGCATTCATCAGGAACATCAAGGAATAAGTTTTCATAAGGTTCCATTTGAACACCATCAATTGTCTTGTAAATAACTTCCGGTTTAGATACTTGGAATTCGTAACCTTCACGACGCATTGTTTCAATTAGGATACTTAAATGTAATTCACCACGTCCTGAAACAACCCATTTATCAGTATTTTCAGTATCTTCAACTCTCATACTAACATTTTTTTCTAATTCGTCATATAATCTTTTTCTCAATTGACGAGAAGTAACGAATTTACCTTCTTGACCAGCGTATGGACTGTCATTTACTGAGAAGTTCATTTGTAATGTAGGTTCGTCAATGTGGATAAGTGGTAATGCAACAGGTTTGTCTAATGAAGAAATTGTTTCACCAATTTGAACATCAGGGAAACCTGCAATGCCAACGATATCACCCGCTGAAGCTTCTTCGATTTCTACACGACCTAAATCATGAAAACCAAATAATTTTGTAATTTTGCATTTTTGAATAGAACCGTCAGCTTTGATTAATGATAAAGTTTCTTGAGATTTTAAATGACCGTTTTTAATTCTACCGATTGCGATACGACCTACGTAATCATTGTAATCCAATGTAGTTACGTGGAATTGAAGGTTTGCATCAGCATCACCTTCCGGATGCTTGATGTTTTCAATAATGCAATCCATTAATGGCGCAATGTTATCACTTTCGTCTTCCAATTCTTTTTTAGCAAAACCTTGCAATGAACTTGCATAGATGATTGGGAAATCTATTAATTCTTCGTTATCAGTCAATTCTGTGAATAAATCAAATACTTTATCAAGTGCTAAATTAGGTTCTGCAGCCGGTTTATCAATCTTGTTGATAACAACGATAATTTTTAAACCTAATTCTAAGGCTTTTGATAATACAAATCTTGTTTGAGGCATAGGACCTTCAGCAGCATCTACAATAAGTAATGCACCGTCAACCATACCTAATACACGTTCTACCTCACCACCAAAGTCGGCGTGACCTGGGGTATCAACAACGTTAATATGGTAACCTTTATAATCTACTGAAATATTTTTAGAAAGAATTGTAATACCACGTTCTCTTTCCAAATCGTTTGAATCCAAAACGCAAGCTTGAACTTCTTGGTTTTCTCTAAATACACCACTTTGTTTCAACATACAATCTACCATTGAAGTTTTACCGTGGTCAACGTGTGCAATAATTGCGATATTGCGTAATTTTTCTATGTCCATAATTCCAATTCTTCCATTATTTCGTCTGTGTACATTTTATTTATATCACAGAAAAAATTTAGAGTAAATTAATTTTTCCTGTATCAAAATGGAAATGTGCACCGATAATTTCTAATTGACCACTAGAAACCGCCTCGCTAATTATAGCAGAACGTTCTTTTAACAACTTAATCAAAGTTTGTGTATGTTTTTTAGTAATTTCATCATAATGTAAATGACCTTGTTCTTCTATAATCGGACATAAATTACTCATTATTGAGGTATAAGACTCTTTACTTTCAGCATAATAATCTTTTGCATACTTTGTAACACCACAATCGTCATGTCCCAAAAGGATTAAAAGAGGCGCTTTTAACTTAGAAACACCAAATTCAATACTTTCTAAGATATCAAAAGTCAAACCAATAGTTGCACCAGCAGTTCTAACTACAAAAAGTTCGCCAATACCACAGTCAAAAATAACTTCAGGAATCACACGAGAGTCAGAACAGCTTAAAATAATAGTTTTAGGCTCTTGATATGTCATAAATTGCTTCAACGTTTCAAGATTACGAGTATGACAAGAGCATTCTCCTTTTACAAAGCGCTCATTGCCATTCATCAATCGTTGAATTTCTTGTTTTTGAATATCGTTCATAAATATTATATCCTTTCTTACTAATATATATTATAATTGTTAAACACAATTTTATCATTTTAAGAAAGAGGTTACAATGACTAAGACAACGATGTTTACAAATTTAAAAGGTAATCTTTTCGGTGGCATTACAGCCGGTGTAATCGCATTACCTTTAGCCTTAGCCTTTGGGGTAGCCAGTGGACTCGGAGCCGCAGCAGGACTTTGGGGTGCAATCATAGTCGGACTATTTGCATCAATCTTCGGCGGAACAGCTACTCAAATCTCAGGCCCTACAGGACCAATGACCGTAGTTATAGCTTCCTTAGTTTTAACTTATCCGGACAATCCTAAAATTATTTTTATGGCAATCTTTTTAGCAGGTTTAGTTCAAATCTGTCTTTCATTTACCGGTGTTGCAAAATTAATTCACTTTGTCCCATATCCTGTCGTATCAGGCTTTATGTGCGGCATCGGAATAATTATAATTTTACTTCAATTGGCACCGTTCCTTGGATTGGAAGCAAGCGGTACACCTATTGAACAAATCTTTCAAGTATTTAAGCATTTACCTGAAATAAGCTATCCGGCGATAATTTTGAGCGTAATCGCTTTAGTTGTGATATTCTTAACACCAAAGGAAATTGCAAAATATTGCCCTGCTTCGCTTTTAGCACTAGTTATAGGAACAGTTACATCTATTGCATTTCATTTTGATGTAAAAACTATTGGCGAAATACCTTTGGGATTGCCTCATTTTGAACTTGGATTAATCTCATTCCATGATTTTCAAACAATTTTACCACTCGCAATAACACTTGCTATATTGGGTTCTATAGATTCCTTATTAACTTGTTTAGTTGTTGATTCAATCACAAACACGAAACACAACTCTAACAAAGAGCTTGTTGGACAAGGTATCGGTAATGCTTTAGCAGGTATGTTTGGAGGCTTAGCCGGCGCCGGAGCCACAATGAGGACTTTAATAAATATAAATAGTGGAGCAACAAGCAGATTATCAGGTGTAGTTCATTCTATATTTTTAATTTGTGTAGTACTATTCTTGGCTCCATTTGCTTCGCAAATTCCACTTGCAGTACTAGCAGCAATACTTATTAAAGTCGGAGTAGAGATTATCGATTACAAATATTTAAAGGTAATTATTCACTCCTCAAAAGCAGATATTTTAGTAATGGCAACTGTATTCGTATTAACAGTTATTGACGATTTAATCTTTGCCGTTGGAGTAGGTATTGTACTTTCAGCAGTATTATTTGCAGCAAGAGCTTCTCAAGATTTAAAAGTTAACACATACGACCATGAAATTCCAGATTTAGAAGGCGATTGCAAGCTATATTTAGGTATTTTACACATTGACGGAATGTTCTTCTTCGGTTCTGCTTCTACAGTTTTGGCTAGAAGTGAAGCCCTATTAAAGAAAGAAACCATCATTGTAGATTGTCAAAAGATTAAATCTATGGATATTTCTGCAACTTTCGCCCTTGAAACAATAATTTCAAGACTGAAAGAAGATAACATTCACGTTGTTGTTGTCTTTAACAATGCAAAAATAGCTAGAGAACAGTTATTCAGTGGGTTATCTCAAAGCATAACCAGACATGATATAGCACTTTCTATGGATAGAGCAATCGAAAAAGCTACTAAATATCATAACGAAAAAAGAATTTGTTCTATCAAATAATTATAAAAGGCGCCGAGTGCATTACACTTTCCGAAATGCAAAAAGCAAAGAATTTCTTATATCACACTTATCGGAAAT
>URRM01000090.1 GCA_900550295.1 uncultured bacterium | reverse complement strand
TATAAAATCACATATTGCCAAAGTAAATAATATTAATAATATAATCCACATAATTATTATTGCAGATTTATATAGCAGCATATTGCCTGAATTTTCAGCATATCTTGCAGTATATTTTAATGTATTTTTTACAAAAGGAAACCAAAGAGCCAAAATAAATGTTAGTATAACCATTTTGTCCACATGTGGTATCACAATTTTATCTATAATAGGTTTTAAAAATTTATTTTTGTATTTTATTTTTAACTTGTAATATTTTGTAGACATTTTTATTGCTTGATAAAGATTTTCTTTATACAAGCCGTAGTCAGGATTTAATTCTATGGCTTTAATAAAATATTTTTTAGCACTTTCAGGTTCACCATTTTGTAATAAAAAAGTTCCGTAATTGTTTAGTGTTATATCGTCTTCGTTATCAATTTCAAGTGCTTTTTTATATTCCTCGTTTGCTTCTTGAATTTTTTCTAAACCGCATAAGATATCTGCGTAAAGCCTATGATAATTCACTGTCTTGCGATACTGAGTAACTAAACTTTTTGCAATTGGTTCTGCTTGATCATAATCTCGTTCTTTATGTGTTAAATAATCAGCCCAATAATATTTTGCTATTGGATTTTCAGGATTAATCTCAATAGATTTTTTATAACACTCTTCAGTCTTCTTTAATTTACCCAACATTTCATAACAAAAGCCTAATTCGGCATAAGCCAAACCGGTATAAATATTGTTTACTTCAAGTGCTTTTTCAAAATATGGAATAGCTTTTTTATATTCAAGATTCTCTCTATATTTACAACCAACCATAATGTAGGCATAATCACAATCTGGATAAAGGTTAATTATGTCAAAAAAATTATTAAGGCTTTCTTCTCCTGTTAAATTAAGAGCATCTTCAACTAGCTTATCACACTCTTCGTTATAGATTATTTCTTGTGATAGCTCGATGTTCTCATTTTTTGCCATAAATTATTTCTTTCTTTGCTTTTTAGACTTTGGTGCGTTCTTTTTACCAAATTGTTGAGGAGCTTGTGAGAAGGATGTTTGAATACGTTTTACGCTGATTACATCAGGCAACGATTGCAAACTTGTAATAACTTTTCTCAATGTTGTTATGTTATCAAGCTCAATGCCAAGTTCTACAATACCTATATTATTTTGTTTTGATTTTACGTTCGCATAATTGATATTAGTGTTGTTGTCAGAAACTGCAGCAATAATATCCTTTAACATACCTTGTTTATCTTGAGTTTCAACCCTAATCGTTGTGCTATAACTCTTATTAACAGGATTGTTTGCCCATTGAATATCTAATAATCTTTCCGGTTCAACATCTTCAAGTGTTTTACAATCTAATCTGTGGATTGAAACCCCTTTAGAACGGGTTACAACACCTACAATAGGTTCTCCCGGAATTGGTGAACAACATCTTGCAAAAGAATATAATAAACCGTCTAAACCAACAATATCTTTTGCTGTATTTTTTTTCTTTGGTTCAACGTAAGTTCTTTTATTTTCTTCAGGTTTTTTAATTCTGTTTACAATTTTGTTTACGGTTGTTTCACCATAACCAAGAGCTGCAAACAAATCTTCCATTGATTGGTAGTTCATTTGCTTTGCAACTTCTTCAAACGAACCGTTTTTAACGTATTCATCAAATACAGCTTTTGTTAGTTCGTGTTCAAGGTTAGTTTTTCCAAGTTCGACGTGAGCCTCACGGTTATTCTTTTTGAACCATTGACGAATTTTTTGACCGGCTTGTTTTGTTACAACAAAGTTTAGCCAATCTAATCTTGGCGCAGGTTGTTTTGATGTTAAAATTTCAACGATATCACCGTTTTTTAACTTTGTATCAAGCGGAACAATACGACCGTTTACTAAAGCCCCAATTGTTTTGTGTCCTACGTCAGAGTGAATACGGTATGCAAAGTCAACGGGTGTTGCTTTTTTAGGTAAATCAAATACATCTCCGTTTGGAGTGAATGCAAATACCTGGTCAGAGAAGATGTCTAATTTTACTGAATTTACGTAGTCTTCGGCATTTGTCATATCTTGGTTGTATTCAACCATTTTTCTCATCCAAGAGAATTGCATATCAGCTGCATTGTCAGCTTTTTGAGAACCTTTTTCTTTGTATCTCCAGTGTGCAGCAACCCCATATTCGGCAATTTCATGCATCTTGTGTGTTCTGATTTGAACTTCTAATGGACGCATTTTAGGACCGATTACAGAAGTGTGTAATGATTGGTATAAGTTGCCTTTAGGCATTGCAATGTAATCTTTAAAACGCCCAGGTATAGGTTTGAACTGAGAGTGAATTAACCCTAAAACCTCATAACATTCTTTTTCGCTATCAACGATTACACGAACGGCTGTAATGTCGTATAAATCGTGGAAAGAGATGTTTAGACGTTTCATTTTGCTGTAAATACTATAATAGTGTTTTGCACGTCCCGTAATTTGAGCATTGATACCGTTTGCTTTAACATCTTTGGCAATCTTATCCATTAAAACTTTTACTGTAGCTTCTCTTTCATCTTTTGTTTGCGAAACTAATTGTACAATTTCAAAATATTGATCAGGATGTAGATATCTTAATGATAAATCTTCTAATTCGGCTTTGATTTTACCGATACCTAAACGGTTTGCAAGCGGAGCAAATACGTCTAATGTTTCTTGAGCGATTCTTTTTTGCTTTTCAGGTCGCATAAAGTTTAGTGTTCGCATATTATGCAATCTGTCTGCAAGTTTTAAAAATATAATTCTAATATCACTTGCCATTGCAATAAACATTCGACGGAAATTTTCAGCTTGACGCTCTTCTTTTGATTGGAAGTGATATTTACCAAGTTTTGTAACCCCTTGAACAAGAGTTAAAACATCTTCACCGAATTCCTTTTCAATAGTTTCAGGTTGAGTGTCTGTATCCTCCAAAATATCGTGCAAAAAAGCTGCAATTACGGTATCTGTATCCGCTTTTAAATTAATCAAAATTTTCGCAACTTCAACAGGGTGAATAATATATGGCTCTTCTGAAACTCTAAATTGTCCTTCGTGCAAATGTCTTGCAAAAAGAAAGGCTTTTTCAATTCTATCTTGGTCGTCTTTAGGACGTTCCGCTATCATTTTTTTTACGTCATCAAATAATGACAATGTATCAATATCGCTCATGGTATAATTATTTTACTAGTATTTTTTTATTTTTACAAGAGGTAATTTTTTATGGCAGAAAATTTAATAATCAAACTTAAAATTTCACCTAACGCAAGTAAAAATGAAATTATAAAAACGGATGAAATGGTTAAAGTAAAAGTTACGGCTCAACCAATTGAAAACAAGGCAAATAAAGCTTTGGTTGAATTTTTATCTAAAAATTTTAAGGTTCCAAAATCAAGCATTGAAATCGTAAAGGGCGAAACTTCAAAAGAAAAAACGATTTTATTCAAAAATATTTCATCCGATAAGATGGTAGAAATTAAATCAGTTTTGTCATAGAATTTAGTTAAAAGAGGCATTTTTAAGGATATAATATGCAAAAACGTTGGTATGATTTAGATCCAACCGTAAGTTTAGCGGTAAGCTTGATGAAGAGTGCAGACTTGGACTCTCAAGTTAAATGTGCTGAGTATATTATCTCTAAAGCTAAAAATTACGGTATTAAACAGGCTGTTTTAGATACCGCAATTACGATTATTATGCGCCGTTGGTATGACAAAGACAAACGTATTCAAGAGGCTTTTGATTATTTTAAATCTGCACCAATAGATTTGCAAAGAGAGATTGCTCTTGAACTTATTGCTGTTTTGCAAGTTTGTTAACGACTTTCAATTGACAAGTTCATAAATTCAATGTCATCATAATCTATGTAAGCACTCTGCATCATGTTTCGACCGGTTTTTATTGTGATTTCATTTTGCTGATTTACTCTTATAAGCCCATATGGAATTTTAAAACGTTGTCCGTCGCCGTTTAATTGAATTTCGGCAATTTTAGTTCCATTGAAATAAATTTCAGGAGGACTTGCGTAAGCGAATGCAATGCTATTTTGTCCTACCGATTGAGCCATTTTTGTATCAATGCCAATAATAGAACCGATTACAAGGTAAGTGTTGTTGTTTGCTTCTTTAATCAATATTTTTTTTGAATAATAAGGACCAAGAGCTTGAACTCTGAATTCTCCTGCGTTTGCAGAAGTGTCAGAAAAGTTGTTATCCCCTAAGTGAAACATGTTTGTGTCAATTGTCAAATCCATAGGGGCAGTTTTTTCAATCCCAACGGTCATTGGACGAGATGCAATTGATTCATTTACAGTTAATGAAAAAGGTTTGTAACCATCTTTTGAAACGGACATAATTGTGTCACCGCTTATGTTTGCATCTAGGTTAAATTTTCCGTTGGCATCACTTTTGGTTGAAAAATTCTTTTGAGGAATGTTTATTGTTGCTCCGTCAATTGGGTTCATAGAGTCCGCATCGACAATTTGATGTGAGCCAACTTGATCTACTTTTGAAACGTTACCTTGAAAAGTTGCACAATCCGCTGATTGATAAAAAAGTAAAATTGATGTTGCTAAAAATAAAAATTTCTTCATAAACACTACCTCACCCAAGATAATGTAAACTTTTTTTGTACAATTAAAAACCGCTTGTAAGTGATGTTTGAAGACAATTAAAAGAAATTTAAAAATAAGATTTGATATTTTATATTTTTTTGCTATTATAATCTTACGTTGTATCTCAAATTATATTTACTGTTTAATATAATTTTCAGCGTAAAAATCTCACATGCCGATGCGATGCAAGGCAACCCGAAAGGCTCCACACAGTGGAAAGTGAGGGGAAGCCAAGTCAGATTAGACCAATTCCATCACATCAGCAAAAAACAATTTAATAGAAAATCTCACATGCCGATGTGATGCAAGGCAACCCGAAAGGCTCCACGTAGTGGAAAGTGAGGGGAAGCCAAGTCAGATTAGACCAATTCCATCACATCAGCGAAAAAACAATTTAATAGAAAATCTCACATGCCGATGTGATGCAAGGCAATCCGAAAGGCTCCACGTAGTGGAAAGTGAGGGGAAGCCAAGTCAGATTAGACCAATTCCATCACATCAGCGAAAAAACAATTTAATAGAAAATCTCACATGCCGATGTGATGGAATTGGTAGACGTGCTAGACTCAAAATCTTGTGTAGGAAACTACGTGCCGGTTCGACCCCGGCCATCGGCAATTAATAAAAAAGACTCCATATTGGAGTCTTTTTAGTATGTTACATCTATTGAAATTTTCATTAATGCGCTCAAGTTTAAATGTAATTTATTGAGTGCTTTGATTATTACAGATGGTGCGATTATTTCGGGCAGTCCATTTCGAAATTTTGCTCCGAAAGAGTGCCGAAAAATTAGGAAAAATTTTTTTTCAAAATTCCTATGACACGAAAAAATTTAATTGATTCAAAACTGACATAGGTCATTCTTGGCGAGATGAAAATCGAGCCTTAGGTGGGCGAATGCAAAATACTAACATTCAAGCAATCTTTGATTGCGTAAGAATGTTAAGTGTAACATTACACTACAAAATACCGCCTTTCCGTGACTGACACGGAATCTGAGGTTGGAGAATAGATAGTGAGTCAACCTACAAAAACAAGAACGGCTCAAATGAGTCGTTCTTGTTTAATTAAAAATTTATCTTATGACCATCTATATGCTGTTGGGTCTTCATCACAACCGTCTGTAGAAAAAAAATCACCAATTTTTTTGAATACATTTCTACTATCTTTAGTTACAGGTTCTGTCAAAAGAGTTTCTGTTTCTTGGGTATGAGGTTTTAAAACATTTTTTATAACTTTAACTAATTTATCAGGTACAACATTGTTTCCATATCTATACCCTGAATCTAATTTAATATCAGAGCCGTCTTTTTTAGTATTTCTAATAAAAAATGTTGAGTAATCATTATCATTTGGATTCTTCTTTGGCTTTTTTGTTTCATAAATTTCAAGGACATCTCCTTTTGAAACCTTTTCTAATTTTCC
>URRM01000089.1 GCA_900550295.1 uncultured bacterium | reverse complement strand
TTGATTTATCAACCTAACCGCATATAGTTATTTAGTAATTAATTGCTCTTTAGTATATAGACGACTTATGCAAAATATCTCTTCAATAGCCCATCGAAACCTCTGCCGTGGCGAGCTTCATCTTTAGCCATTTCGTGTACTGTATCATGGATTGCATCAAGGTTAAGTTCTTTAGCTCTTTTTGCGATTTCCATTTTACCAGTACAAGCACCACATTCAGCTTCTGCTCTCATTTCCAAGTTTTTCTTTGTTGAGTCAGTGATTACTTCACCTAATAATTCAGCAAATTTAGCTGCGTGTTCTGCTTCTTCAAATGCATATCTTTTGAATGCATCAGCGATTTCAGGGAAACCTTCTCTTTCAGCAACTCTAGACATTGCTAGGTACATACCAACTTCTGTACATTCGCCGTTAAAGTTTTCTCTTAAACCTTGTAAAACTTCTGCATCAACGCCTTTTGCTACGCCAACTACGTGTTCTGTAACATAAGTTTTTTCGCCTTCTGAGGCTTTATTAAATTTGCTTGCAGGAGCTCCGCATTGAGGGCATTTTTCAGGAGCTTCATTACCCTCGTGAACATATCCGCATACTGAACATATAAATTTCATATCGTATTCCTTTCTTGTTTCATATTAACATGCCAATTATAATATATAAAAAATCAATTGGCAAGAGGTTTATTAAGAAATATGAAAATAATTATCAGTTTCTACTAAGATAATACTTCTTTGTATGTTTTGAAGTGAGCTTTGCAAACTTCTATAAGCTTTTCTTTTCCGTGTTTTGATATGAATTTTGCTGCGGCATCTTTTACTATTGAGTTACAACCTTTTGGAAAATCACAACCATAATTAAGTTCCATTTGCTTTATTTTTTGAACAAAGGTTGCTCGGGCTAAAACGCTTGCTGCAGCTACGGCAATGTCACTTTCTGCTCGAACCATTTGTTCAAGTCTGATGGTTTGTCCTCGTTTTTGAAGTGCATTTTTGATTAAACTTTCATCGCCAAATTTGTCTGATAATGCGTATTCGCACATGTTTTTTTCTAAAATATTTTCAATAGCTTTTGCATGTCCCCAAGCAAGTAATTTGTTTAAGTTTGCAAAATTTTTATATAATTCGTTGTATTTAGGGTTTCCGATTGCAATTACTGAATATACGGCATGCTTTTTAATTTGCTCTGCCATTTCTAAAATTCTTTTATCCGTAATTGTTTTTGAATCTCTAATTTTTAGTTCAGCAAAAAGTTTGGCTGTTTTCTCGTCTACCATAACGCCTGCAATGACAAGCGGTCCAAAGAAATCACCTTTTCCTGATTCGTCTGTTCCAATGTGTGTAATAAATTTTTCTTCCATATTAAAATCTTAACATATATTTGAAAATTTGCCATATTTTAAGTAAAATTAATGAAAAGAGGTAGATTTTATGATAAAAGTTGCAGTTTGCGGTGCAAACGGAAGAATGGGACAAGAAGTTGTTAAAGCGGTTAATTCAGATGCTGGAACCGAATTGGTTGCAAAAATTGATATTGTGAACGGTGAATTCTCTTCAATTGAAGAGGCTCATAAATCGAAAGAAATTGATATTTTAGTCGATTTTACACAACCAAAATCAATTTATGAAAACGCTTTATATTGTTTGAATAATGGTATTAATATTGTAATCGGTACAACAGGTTTGAAGGATGAACAAATTGAAGAATTAAAACAACTTTCTGAAAAGAATAAAGTTGCTTGCTTTATCGCTCCAAACTTCTCAACAGGTGCCGTTTTAATGATGAAATTCGCTCAAATGGCTGCAAAATATTTTGATAATGCTGAAATTATTGAACTTCATCACAATCAAAAGAAGGATGCACCTTCAGGTACAGCAGTAAAAACAGCGCAACTTATGGCAGAGGCAAACAAGTCGTTTACAACAGGAAATTGCGAAGAAACAGAAACTATTGAAGGCGCAAGAGGCGCAAATTCATACGATAATATTCACATTCATTCGGTTAGAATGCCTGGTTATATGGCTTCTCAAGAGGTTTTATTTGGCTCTGACGGGCAAATTCTTTCAATCAGACATGATTCAACAAATAGAACTTGCTATATGCCTGGGGTTATGATGGCTGTAAAATATGCATATGAACACAAAAACTTTACTTACGGATTAGATAACATTTTATAATTTAAAGGAAACATTTGAAATGAGAAAACCAAGACTTGCCGTTTTAGGGGCAACAGGAGTAGTTGGAAGACACATCTTAGAAATCTTAGAACAATTAAAAGTACCTTATGAAAGCATTAAACTTTTGTCAAGTGCAAAAAGTGCCGGTTCAAGATTGAATTTTGATGGCGTTGAACGCATTGTAGAAGAAGCAAAACCTGAATCTTTTGACGATGTAGATATAGTTTTAGCATCTGCAGGAGCTTCAACAAGCAAGAAATTTGCACCTGAAATTGTAAAACGTGGTGGACTTATTATTGACAACTCAAGTGCATTCAGAATGGAAGAAAAAATTCCTTTGGTTATTGCAGGTGTAAATGATGAAGATTTGAAAGAACATGCAGGAATTATTGCAAATCCAAACTGTTCAACTTCTCAATTGATTCTGGCTCTAAAACCATTGCATGAACTTGCAACTATTAAAAGAATGATTGTTTCTACATATCAATCAGTAAGTGGTGCAGGACTTGCTGCAATTAATGAATTGAAAGAAAATACAAAGGCAAGACTTGAAGAAAAACCTTTTACACCTGTGAAATTCACTCAAGAAATTGCATTCAACTGTATTCCGCAAATTGATGAATTTTGTGAAAACGGTTATACAAAAGAAGAAATGAAGGTTACAAACGAAACAAGAAAGATTATGCATTTTTCTAAAAATTTACCTATTTCTTGTACAGCTGTCAGAGTTCCAGTTTTTGTAGGTCATTCGGAAGCAATTGATCTTGAATTTGAAAAACCGATTGATGTTGCAACAGCAAGAAATGCATTAGCAAACGCTTATGGATTAGAAGTTGTTGATGATATTAAAAACAAAGTATTCCCAACAGCTATTCAAGCCGAAGGAAAAGATCCTGTATATATCGGAAGAATCAGAAAAAATATTGCATTTGAAAACGGTCTATCTTTCTGGTGTGTAGGTGATAACCTTAGAATTGGTGCAGCTTTAAATACAGTAAGAATTTGCAAACGTGTAATAGAAATGGGGTTATTCTAATGGGAAAACTCGTTACACAAGATGATATTGTTGCAATCGTTAGAGATTTGCAAAGAAAAGGTAAAACAGTTGTAACAACAAACGGTTGCTATGATATTTTGCACGTAGGACATGTAAGATACTTACAAAAAACAAAAGAAGTTGCAGATGTTTCAGTTGTAATGTTAAATTCAGACGTTTCTGTTAAGAAAAATAAAGGGGAAAATCGCCCTATAAACACTGAATTAGACCGTGCTGAAATATTATGTGCTTTATCTTGTGTCGATTATGTGGTAATATTTGATGAGAAGTCACCTTGCGAGTTGTTAGATCGTATAAAGCCTGACTTTCATACAAAAGGGGCAGATTATACCCTAGAAACACTTCCAAAAGAAGAAAAAGATGTGATTTTGAAAAACCATATAAATGTAAAATTCATTGAATTTGTTCAAGGAAAATCAACCACATCGACAATAGAAAAAATGAAACATTCATAATTATATAAAAGGAGAACAAAAGAATGAAGGAATTTTCAGTAGAAGAAATTTCGCAAATCGTAGGCGGTATGCTAACAAAAGTTGAAGATGCAAAAATTCAAATGATAGCACCACCATTGCTATGTGACGAACATATGTTAGCTTTAGCATTAAGTGAAGAAGAAATCGGAAACGTAGCAAAATCAAAAGCAAAAGCTGTTTTAGTTCCATTAGGAGTAAATCTTGAAGGCGTTACAACTATTGAAGTTGAAAGACCAAGACTTGCTATGATGAAATTATTAACATTATTCTACGAAGAACCTAGAGTTAACGATGGCTACCACCCATCTGCAGTTATTCACCCAGAAGCTAAAGTTGCAGAAAGCGCTTCAATTGGTGCTAACGTAGTAATTTCAAAGGGTGCTGTAGTTGGCGAAAATACAAAAATTTTACCAAATTCATACATCGGTAACAACGCAAAAATCGGTGCAAACTGTTTCTTCCACGCAGGTGTAAACATCGGTGACAGAGTTGTAGTTGGTGATCATTGTATTTTACACCACGGTGTATCTTTAGGCGCAGACGGTTTCAGCTTTGTAACTGAAAATCCTGATAATATTGAACAAGCCAGAAAAGACGGCGAAATCAAAATGGAAAACAAAGAACAAAAAATCTTTAAAATTCCATCACTTGGTTCAGTTGTAATCGGCAACAACGTTGAAATTGGTGCTAATACAACAATCGACAGAGGTACAATTGAAAACACTATGATAGGCGATGATACAAAAATTGATGACTTGGTTATGATTGGTCACAATTGCCGAATTGGTAAAGGTTGTATGATTGTTTCTCAAGTTGGTATTGCCGGTAGCTGTGTAATCGGTGACCGTGTAGTAATCGCCGGTCAAGCAGGTTTAGCAGATCACATCAGCATTGGAAGCGATAGCATCGTTGCAGCAGCAGCAGGTGTAAGTAAATCATTCCCTGAAAAATCAATCGTAGTTGGTACTCCAGCCGTTCCAAGAAAAGAATTTATCAAACAATTAAAAACTATGAAAGATGCCGGTGAATTAATTGCTAAATTCAAAAAATACGAACCAATGTTAAAAACATTTTTAGAAGATACAGAAGAAAACTAAGAGTAAAGTAATGGCTACAATCAAAAAAGAACTATCTATAAAAGGCAATACATTGATGAAAAATCATGAATGTAACGTGCTAATCAAACCTTCTACATCAGGTAAAATCAAATTCTATTTAGATGGTTATGATGATGCAATCGTTGCTGATGTGGATAATGTTTCTTCTACAAGTCACTGTGTTTGTATAGGAAGCGGTAATCGTCAAGTTATGCTTATTGAACACTTTATGGCAGCTTGTGCGTTTTGTAACATTGATTCTATTGATGTTTACATTGACAAACCTGAAATGCCTGTTCTTGATGGAAGTTCTTATGAATGGGTTAAAGCATTTAAAAAGGTTGGTATAGAAAAGTCTAAACCTGTTTATTATACACTTTTAGAACCCGTTTCATATTTAAACGGTAAAACTCACGTTGTAATCGTACCTGATGAAGAATTGAGAATTTCATACGGCGTAAATTATGACCACCCTGATATGAAAAATCGTTGGGCTAGTTTTACTGTAAAAAATCAAAATGAAATCATTGAAGCCAGAACTTTTGGTTTCTTGCACGACCTTAAAAAATTCCAATTCTTTGGATATGCAAAAGGGGTTACACAAGAAAACACTGTAGGCTTTACAGATGATGGAGGTTACACTACTAAGTTAAGAAGTGATAGAGAACCAATTAAACACAAAATTTTGGATATAATTGGTGATTTATACTTAACAGGTGTTAATCCATTACACTTAAAAGCGCAAATTATCGCTAAAGAAGCAGGACATGCCGTTCACGTAAAAACAGCGCTAAAACTAAAAACTAAGTTAATCAGATGCGAATAAGGAGCATAAAAATGACAGACGAGCAAAAAACAATATTAACATATGACTCACAACAAATTCTGGAGTTAATTCCTCACAGATACCCATTCTTATTAGTAGATAGAATTACAGAATGTGTAGCCGGTGAATATGCTGTAGGTTATAAAAATTTAACCTGGAATGAACCTTTCTTTCAAGGTCACTTCCCAAATAATCCAATTATGCCCGGGGTTTTACAGATTGAAGCTATGGCTCAATGTTCAGCTCCAATCTTGTTATCAATAGAGAAATTCCAAGGAAAATTGGCTTTATTTGCAGGTATCGAAAATGCCAGATTCAAAGGTATTGTTCGCCCTGGTGACAGATTAGATATGAGAATTGAATTACAAAAATTAAAAGGTCCTATCGGAAAATCTCACGGTGTTGGTATGGTTGATGGCAACATCGTTGTTGAAGCAGATATG
>URRM01000088.1 GCA_900550295.1 uncultured bacterium | reverse complement strand
CAACAGCGTCGCCGCCTTTTTAATTTCTCATTGACGATAAAAAAAAATAATGCTAAAATACCGATAATTAAAGAGGCACAAAATGAAAACTAACTTAATATTAAATAAATTTGTAGCGTTCACAATGGCAGAAGTTTTGCTTGTTGTGGCGATTATTGGTATAACTGCTGCATTGGCATTGCCAAACTTGAGCCAAGGTATAGACGAGGACAAATATGTAATGATGGCAAAAGCAACATACAGTGAACTGGATTCAGGTTTTTCTCGTATGCTTGCAAATAAATCTCTTGATGAAATATATACTGATGCGAATGCTTCAACAGCTGATCAAAGATGTAAAGCAATTGTTGATGAATTGTCAAAATATGTAAAAATGGGAAAAAATTGTGGTAATAGTTTAACTCAATGTTATAATTCTTCAAAGTCATACAAAGAAGCAGATGGTTCAGTTATTGATGATACATGGCCGTCAGGTAAATCTTCTAACAGCGCTGCTTTTACGTTACTTTCCGGTGCTGTTGTTATTGTATATGGTAACGATGAATATATAAAAGTAGATTTTGATGTTGATGGTGAAAAAGGTCCTTGTAAATGTAATGTTGATATTTTTAGAGCTGCAATTGATAAAGTTAATTTGGATTCTCTTACCGCTAACTTACAGTATTGGGTTGATGAAACAGAAAAAGCTGGAGATGCATATTTGGACCCAGACTATGATGCTCTAGAATGGGTATTGTCAAAAGGTAATATGGATTATTTGCATTGTAATGGCCTTAAGTGGTCAACAAAAACCCAATGTGACTAGATGCGCATAATAGCGGACAAGCACAAAATATAATGTCATTCTGAACTTGATTGACAAAGTGAACAGGCGAAGAATGAGCCTAGTGAACCTGTCCCCTGTGTGACAGAATCTTCAGCTTATACATTAAAACATATTGTCATCCCGTGCTACGACACGGGATCTTTCCCCGTCAATAAGTCCATAAGGGTTAATTGTATAAGCCGAACTATGATTAAAAAGTCATTTTAATAATAAAAGACTTATCGTCTTATAGTCTTAAAGTCTTATGGTCTAAAGTAGAGATCCCGCATCAACCTCTCGCAAAACAATTCGCTGGATTATTTTGCTCGGCAGAGTGGGATGACATTGGGGGTTAAATTGCAACTTTATTATATTAAGATGACATAAAAGCGGACATTCCCCCCTCCGTCATTAGGCAATTTTTCTCGTTTTCATGTTTTATATATACTATAAGTGTGTTAGGGATTTATAGTGACGTCAATTAATCCAAATATTTCAATAAATCCGTTTAAACCGCAAGGGGTAAACAACAAGAAAGATACTGAATTAGGTATCTTCTACACCAATGACATGCACGGTGATGTTACTCGTCTTGCTAAATTTAAGTCTGCGCATGACACATTCAAATTAGAAAATAAAACAAATCCAAGCATGACTTTAGCCGCAGGCGATTGCCTTTTTGGCGCAGACAAACAACGTAATTCATTAATGGTTAAATTATTCAACCTAATGCATTTAGATGCCTTAGCTCTTGGCAACCACGAGTTTGCAGGCGGTTCTAAGCCTCTTGCCGATTCTCTTGATAAAGCTGATTTTAAATCAGTATGTTGTAACTTAAAGATTGACGAAGACAGCCCGTTAAAAGAAAGACTTAAAGATAAAAAATTAGTTAAATCCGCAGTATTTATGAAAGGCGGACACAAATTTGCCGTTATCGGTACTGCTCCTATTGATTCTTATATAGGCAAAAATGAAGGCGGTGTTAAGCCTTTAGATATTGATAACACTATCAAAGAAATTAATGAAGAAACTAAAAAGCTTGAAAGCCAAGGGATAAACAAAATTATTTTATGCTCTCATTTGGGTTACGGTGAACAAGGCGACTTAAAAGTTGCAAGAGAAACCGAAGGTATAGATATTATCGTTGGTGGTCACACTCACACAGTTATTGACGGTGTTAACACACAAGATAACGGCGGAACTCATAAACTTAACCTATTGATGTCAAAACGTAATGAACCTGTAATTATTACACAAGCCGGTGGTATGAACCAATATGCAGGTTATCTTGATGTGGTTTTCGACAAAAACGGTGTTTTAAAAACAGACAAAATTAAAAATAATTTGTATGATATGAATATATTCAAAGATTCAAGAGTTGCTAAAAACTTAATGGATAAAGAGTTAGGTAAAAAAGTTGTTTTAGCTGAAACCTCAACCGATTACACACCTAAGGATACATATGAAGAACGTTTTAAAGAAAATCCATTAGCAAACCTATATGCTGATGCGGTTAAAGAACAAACAGGTGCAGATGTTGTTTTATACCACGCTGCAACTATCAGAGGCGGTGTTAAAGGTGCAATTACAAATTATGACGTAAAATATTCAATGTTGCCTTTCAACAACGACATGAAACAAATTGAAATTTCAGAAAAAGACTTAGTGGACGTTATAAACGCAATGGCAGGTTCTCTATTGACTACAAACAGTGATCCTCAAGTCTTAAGATGTGCCGGCATGAATTATACTATTCATAACGATGTTGAATTTGCCAAAACCGGCAACAAAAATCCGCTAATCGACTTAAAAATTGGCGATGAAAATGTTAATGTTGAAAATCCAAGCGAAGATAAAAAATTAAAACTTACTCTAAATGAGTATCTATTTAAACATGATTTGACTAAGAATATTTTAGCAAAATACGAAAACGATGCTAAATCTGTAGGTCATGAACAAGATTTGTTCATTAATTATTTGGATTCACACAAAAATATTGACCTAAAACAATCGGAAGAAAAAAGAACTAACTTTACTCAAGATTATGCTACCCGTGACGAATTTAACGCAGCAAGAAAAGAAGTAATCGGCGAAACAGCACGTTATATATAATTAAAAAAACATGTTAACTAATGTAACAAAAATGAACATGTTTGAAATCCGCCCCTCAAAAAAAACTTTATTATAATGTAGAGGTCAATGTAAGTTAAACGGAGAGTGATACATCTATGCAAAATCCAAATACACATTTCGGTGAATTAATAAAAGCGAATAAAGATGATTACTTCTATTTGAATAAAAAAGATAGAAGAATGAGATTTAACAACGCAAAAGATCCAATCTATTTTGCCTTCGATTTTATCGACAACAGACCATTGGGTGACTTGGCAAAAGACTTTGTTAAAGACTCATTCTTCGAAATTACAAACTTTGTTTCAAAAGTTGTAAGATAGAAAGTTTAGATTGACAAAAAAGGCGCAGCCGTTCTGGCTGCGCCTCTTTTTGTATTCTAAGACTCCAAATGTCATTCCACTCTGCCGAACAAAATATAAACCTTTATGTCATCCCGCACTTGATGCGAGATCTTGAGAACTTTCCAATGGCGCCTTTAAACCGGTAAGATTCCGAATAGTTCAAACCTGCATGAATACTAAAAAGGCAATTTTCAGACTTTGCGTAGGCTGAAGCGAAGCGGAACGCCGAAGTAGCGCGGACATAGTGAATGGCAACGAAGTGAAATGAACGGCATGTCCGAGTGGAGCAATAGTCTGAATCTACCGTCAATACTGAAAAGGCAATTTTACCCCCAAAAAATACTTTATATACATGTAAGCAAAACACAACGAGGTATTAATAGACAAACAGATTTCAAATTAATTCCAATAGGATAGAAGGTAAAAGGAAAAGTGTAGTAGTTTTATTAATTAACAGACGCGGTGGAACAAAAGTTTCACCTTTTTTTTGCTTATTTTTACCGTTTGGAATTATTTTTTATGAATTTTTGCAAGTGCTTCTTGTTGGTCTTTTTGGGCTTGTTCAAGGTTCAACAATGAGCGGAAGTGTAAATATCTGTCTAGCTCAAAGTAAAAGTGTTGTTCATCACCAAGCATTGTTGAAGGAATGTGAATTTTGTTTCCTATAGAGGTATCGTAGATGTATACCATAGGAAGTTCAGAAACGTTATCTTGCACAAGTGTGAAGTTTCTCGGATCGTTACCTTCAAGCGCAACGAAGTTGTATTGTTTTTTGTATTTTGCTGCAGCTTTGTTGAATATTGGCAAGAATCTTATGCATAATCCGCATCTTTGTGTGTGGATTAAAAGTACTGTCGGTTTTGAGTTATCAAAATGCTCATTTTTATCATCAAAAGTAACCGCAATGTTTGTTTCGTTTATGTAGTGATTTTTAACTCTGTAATCGTATATGCCTTCAGAAATTAAAACTCCAAGTGCAATGAATAAGATTACGCCTAAAATTACTGAATTTATTATTAATAAAGATTTCTTTTCCATAAAAATACTCCTTTGCGAAGATGTTATCACAAAGGAGTATTTTTTTAAAGTTGTATGAATTTTGATTAAAGAATTGCGCCTTTTGGTACTACTGTAACGCCGTTTGGTGATACATAGAATCCTTTTTGTTCATCAATTTCTCTATCAAAACCGATTTTTGTATATGGTGGAACTTGAACGTTCTTATCAATGATTGCACGACGAATTTCGCAGTGTCTGCCGATGTTAACGTTTTCCATCAAGATACTTTCTGTTACAGATGAGTAAGAGTTGATTCTTACTTTTGGAGCAAGAACACATCTTGATAAGCCACCACCTGAAATGATACAGCCTTCAGAAACCATTGAGTTTGTTGCCATACCAACTCTGTCGCCTTCTTGCCAAATGAATTTAGCAGGTGGGTAGTTGTAGTTGAATGTTCTTAATGGCCATTCTTTAGCGTACAAGTTCAATTCAGGACAAGAATCTAACAAGTCCATGTTTGCTTGCCAATATGCATCAACGTTTCCTACATCTTTCCAGTATCCACGTTCGGCATCTGATATTCCTGGGAATGTGTTTTCTTTGAAGTTGTATACGTATACAGGTTGACCTTCGCCCAACATCATTGGAATTACATTTTTACCAAAGTCATGGCTTGATTCTTCAATTTTGTTATCTCTGTATAATGCATCTAACAAGATGTCTTTGCCAAAAATGTAGTTACCCATTGAAGCTAAGCACATATTTGGGTTTCCTGGAATTGATTTTGGTTTTGTTTTTGGTTTTTCAACGAAGTTTGTTAATCTCCAGTTGTCGTCAACTTCCATAATACCGAATTCAGAAGCTTCTTCAATCGGAATAGGAATAGCTGCAATTGTTAAAGCTGCGTTTCTTTGTTTGTGGAAGTCTAACATTTGAGAAACATCCATTTTGTAGATGTGGTCACCACCGAAAACGCAAACATAAGTAGGGTCTGCATCAACGATGTGTAAAACGTTTTGGAATACAGCATCAGCTGTACCTCTATACCAATCACTACCGGTTCTCATTTGAGCCGGAACCAAATCAACATATTGATCTAGGAATGGTGATAAAGCGTAACCACGAGAAATATGTTGGTTTAGTGAGTCTGATTTGTATTGTGTTAAAACTTTAATTTTGTAAAAACCAGAGTTAATAAAGTTGTTCAAAACGAAGTCGATAATTCTGTAACGACCTCCAAATGGAACGGCTGGTTTTGCACGGTCTTTTGTTAACGGATAAAGTCTTTTTCCTTCACCGCCTGCTAAAATCATAACTAATGCGTCATCAATTGACATTTTGTACCTCACTACTTACTTATACAATACATTTACAATTATAATACGAACAATTTAATCACAATCATACAAACTACCGAGAAAATATTAATTGCTAGTATGTAACAAAATGTTTACATAGCTAGTCCAATTAGGCTAAGTCGGTTTGACTTAAAAATTTGTTCATGTTATTAATGGTGTGGGGTAAATGTATATTTTTTTTAAGTCTTGCAAAATTGTGAGACTTTTTATTTTGCTTTTTTTTAGAATTTACCCGATTGGCTGTATCTAAGGCGGATGTTTAATTTTAATCTCCGGTGTTTAATACACTTGTAACTATTAATTAAAGGAGATAATAAAATGTTTTACAATCCATTTAGTGTAGAAAAAAATATTCATTTAGACGGTAAAAAGTTCAACAAAAGAGTTTTAATGGAGAACGGAGACAGTAGCTTAAACCTAGTGGCAATTGAAAAAGAAGGGATAATTGATACTCATACCTCAAAAGAAGATGCTGCAGTTTTTGTTTTAGACGGCGAAATTGAACTTCATTTTGATGCTCAAAAATATACTGTGAAAAAAGGCGAAATGCTTATGTTTAAAAAAGATACTCAACATAAAGTTTTGGGGATTAAAAACAGTAAATTCATTTTGATTAAAATATAATTTGTAAATAAGTGAGGGGGCTCTCCTTGAC
>URRM01000087.1 GCA_900550295.1 uncultured bacterium | reverse complement strand
GGCGCTGGGGTAAAACCCTAGCGCCGCTAAGTTGTTTTGAATTTAATTCTTACTAGAATTTGTATTCAGGAATTACGAATTGTTCGTTGTTAGCATCAATGTTAACAAATTCTAAATAGTAATCCATTGCTGTATCTTTCGTTTTTTCGTACATTTCATCAGATATATATTTTTTGTGTAAATCAGTTCTATCACCAGAGTAGTTACCCATTGCTTGAGCAAATTTGATAATTTCATCTAAGTTCAAGCCTGCACCGTATGCTTTTGTTTTAGCATCGGTACCTGAAGGTCTGATTTCAATGTATTTGTCTGCAAATTCTAAGTAAGTACCGTCGCCTACGAATTTTATAGCTTTCAAGTTGTCAAAATTCAATTCTTTGAATGCATCTTGAAGAACTTCTTTTGCTTGTTCAAATGTCATTTTGCCTGAACGAATTGCGATAGCTAAAGATAAGTAGAACAAGTCATTTTTAGTTCTTAATTGTTCACCTGCAACTTTAGCAGCTTTTAATTTATCAATATCAGGTTCTGATTCGTTGTAGTAAGCGATATCTACACGTGTATCAAATTGACCGTTAATGCCATTGTCTTTAAATACTTCAAGCAAGTATTCAGACATTGTTTTATGTTCTTCTTCAAGTTTAGAAGATAACGCAGATGCAACAAGGATAGCTTCTGTTGCTGACTTTTCTCTCATTGCAATAGCTTCTCTGCCTGATAATGATTTAATCATTTCTTCACCACCCATAATCATACCGCCGGATTCTTCACCACCGAAGATTAAGCGAGGTGATTTGCCCAAGTTAATTTCTTGACCGAATACGTCAAATACTTTAACTTCATCGTTAGGGTTCTTTTTAAGTTTTAATTCAACTTTTTTCATAATGTTAGCGATTTCTTTGAAACCTACAGGAACGTTAACAACTGCAATGTCATTAGCTTTTGCCCATTCGTCCCAACTCATTGCAGAAGCTGTTGTTTTAATCATAAAGCGAGGGTGGTTATTCCATTTGCCTTGTGATTTTAACATCTTCATGCGGAAGTCCATCAACATTAAGAATGCTTGGTTTGCTGTAAATACTGTTAAAACTCTGCCGTTGCCAAGTTTAACGTATGCAATACCGGCTTTTTCAAGTTTTGCAACTTCTTTTTCGTCTTCTATTTGAGTAACTGTTAATCTATCGTGGTCAGGATCTGTAATTAAAACAGCAGTTCCGATAGGGTAATCAGCTAAAACTTTGTCATAGTGTAAAGTTTCGATTACAGGGAAGTAATTTTCGCCGTTTGAGCGTTTTGCTAAAACAGTTGCATCTACTGAATAATCATAGAATGTTTTGTTGCCTTTTGGATCAACGTCATATTTACCGATTGAGTGGAAGAAAGGATCTTCTTTTCCGTTTAACCATACAAATTTGTCTGTTAAATCTAATTCTTTCAAAACTCGGCTTAAAGTTCTGTATGCAGAACCGCCAACGTTTTCGATAACAATTTTGTTTTGTGCTTTTTTGATGAAATCTAAGTTGTCTTTTTCAGCAACCCCTGATTTTAGATATTCAACATATAAATCAACACCATCGTGAAGTTTAGCCATAATTTTTTCATCAATTAACGGGTTGTTTTCTGCTGCAATTTTAATTTCGTAAGAACCATTTTTTTCTGTTTCGTCAAAAATTTCTTGAATTTTTTGAACGAATTCGGCTGATTCTTCCGGTAAGTATTGGCTACCTTGTGAGTTTAAGTCTTTTGTAGCGTTTTTAACTGAAATACCGTGGCTTGATGTGATATATTCACCGCCAACTAAGTCTAATTTGAAAGCTAAGAAAGAAGCTAACCAAATTGGAATAGTCTTTTTGTCAACAGGAACTAATGTTTCAATTCCTTGAGCTGCTTGAACTCTGGCAATAGCATCCAAATATAAATCTGAATTGTATCTAACTTCACGTCCTGCAAGTTTTAAAATTTGTTTATCCGGGTATTTTTCAACAGCAACAAGAGCTTTTGCCAATGTTGCAAGAACGATACCAACTAAGTTGATTGGAAAACGAGTATCTTGTGGATATAAAATGTTTTGAGGTCCTCTGATACCTGCTGTTGAAACTTTGGCTTCTTTAGCATAATTTGCAAACCATTCTTTTAAGTTTAAGCCTTCGGGATTTTTTTCAGCATCATAAGGCATTAAGTGTTCTTTTTTTAGAGTGAAAGTGAATTCACCTTTGTTTGAAAAGTCCATCAAATTACGATTTTTTACATAATCCGGTGTTCTATCTTCAACACTTTCGAATAATTGTTTTTCTAATTCACAAGATGCATTTTTTTTCATAAATATAAGTTCTCCTTTCGATAAAACAAGTCTATCATAAAAGAAATTTTTTTGATAGACAACAGCATAACTTGGTGGATGGTTTAAATTGAAATCTAATATCATCGTGAGATTAGTTTAACACAAAAAAGACTATAAGGTTTTAAGGCAATAAGACGATAAGACGATAAGACGATAAGATATTTTCGATTGAATTAATAATCGCTTGACTTATCCACTTTCCCCTTATATGCTTACGGCTTTTGAATCTGACATATTATTTAATATTTCTATAAAATTTTATCGTCAAAAATTTCTGTTTGGAGTACAATTGAATAGTCTTAAATAGTAATAAAACAGCTACATTTGTAGCATTGCTAAAGAAAAAACATATTAGTAGGCTGGATAATTTAACTATAAGGAGGTTTATTTATGCCAGGAAAGACAATAACAGTTGATGGTAACTACGCTGCAGCACACGTTGCGTATGCTTTAAGCGAAGTATCAGCAATTTACCCAATCACACCTTCATCTACAATGGGTGAATGGGTTGATGAATGGGCATCACAACACAAAAAGAACATTTGGGGTAAAGAAGTTCGTGTTGCTGAAATGCAATCTGAAGCAGGTGCAGCAGGTGCTGTGCACGGTTCATTAGCAGCAGGTGCTTTAACTTCAACTTACACTGCATCACAAGGCTTATTATTAATGATTCCTGTAATGCACAAAATCGCAGGGGAAATGATTCCTCACGTAATGCACGTTGCAGCAAGAGCATTGGCTGCTCAATCACTTGCAATTTTCGGTGACCATACTGACGTTATGGGTTGCAGAAACACAGGTTACGCAATGTTAGCAGCTAACAGTGTTCAAGAAGAAATGGATATGGCTTTAATTGCTCACTTAGCAACTTACAAAGCTAAAGTTCCATTCTTACAATTCTTTGATGGTTTCAGAACTTCTCACGAAGTACATAAAATTGAAGAAATTTCTTATGAAGATATTGCTTCATTAGTAGAACCAAAATACATTGAAGAGTTCAAGAAAAGAGGCTTACGTCCTGAAGCTCCAAAATGTAAAGTCGGTGCTCAAAATACAGACGTATACTTCCAAGGTCGTGAAACAGTTAATAAATACTACGATGCAGTTCCTGATATCGTTCAAGAATACATGGACAAAGTTGCAAAAGTTACAGGTCGTCAATATCATCCATTCGATTATGTTGGTGCACCGGATGCAACTGATGTTATCGTAGCTATTGGTTCTGGTTGCGAAACTATCGAAGAAACTATCGATTACTTGAATGCAACTAGAGGTACTAAATACGGTTTAGTTAAAGTTAGATTATACAGACCATTTGACGTTAAGAGATTCAACGAAGCTCTTCCTAAATCAGTAGAAAGAATCGCTGTATTAGACAGAACTAAAGAACCTGGATCTATCGGTGAACCTTTATACTTAGATGTTGTTGCAGGTTTAGAAAACAAAAACATCAAAGTTATCGGTGGTCGTTATGGTTTGTCTTCTAAAGAATTTACACCATCAATGGTATTAGCTGTATACAAACACTTAGAAAACAATGGTTTCCACGGTTTCACAGTTGGTATTAATGATGATGTAACTCATAAATCATTAAATGTTGAAGAACACATCGTTACAGAACCTGAAGGAACTACAAACTGTATGTTCTGGGGCTTAGGTTCAGACGGTACTGTTGGTGCTAACAAAAACTCAATTAAGATTATCGGTCAATATACAGAAAAAGATGCTCAAGCATACTTTGCTTATGACTCTAAAAAATCATTTGGTGTTACAGTATCTCACTTAAGATTCGGTGACAAACCAATCAAATCTACTTATTTAATCACAGCTCCTGATTTCGTATCTTGTTCAGCTCACGCTTATATCGGTAGATATGATATCTTAAAAGGTATCAAAGAAGGTGGTACATTCTTGTTAAATTCTCCTTGGTCTAAGGAAGAAGCTTTCTCTCACTTAACAAGAGATATGCAAGAAACTATTATCAATAAGAAAATTAAGTTCTACAACGTTAACGCTGAAGAATTAATCAAGCAACAACCGGGTTTACGTGGTAAAGGTGCTAACACAGTTATGATGGTTGCATACTTCAAAGTTTCAGGAATCATCCCATTTGAACAAGCTTACGAAGGTATGAAAAACATGACTGTTAAAACATTCAAGAAAAAAGGCGATGATGTTGTTAACATGAACTTAGCTTTAATTGATGCAGCAATTGATGCTTGCGAAGAAGTTGTAGTTCCGGCTTCTTTAGACGGTGTTGCTCACGCTGATATGATTAAATTAATTCCTGATGATGCAGACGAATTCGCTAAGAAAATCGTTGAACCATCAATGCGACAAAAAGGTGACGATATCCCTGTTTCAGCAATGTCAAATGACGGTGTAATTCCAACAGGTACAGCTTGCTTAGAAAAACGTGGTATCGCTCCAAGAGTTCCTCACTGGAATTCAGAAGCTTGCTTACAATGTGGTATCTGTGCTTCTGCATGTCCACACGCAGCTATCAGAAGTAAATTAGTTGAAGCTAAAGATATGGCTAACGCTCCTGCAACATTTAAGGGTGTTCAAGCTAGACCGGCTTTAGCTGATGAACAATACAAAATCCAAGTTTACTGCGAAGATTGTACAGGTTGCGGTGTTTGCTTAGACCAATGTCCTGCAAATCAAAACGGTAAAGATGCTTTAACTTGGTCAACAATTGAAAAAGAAGTTGAAGCAGGCGAAATGGAAAATGAAAAATTCTTTGATGAATTACCAGATAACGTTATGGGTAAAAACACAACTAAGACAATGAAAGGTGCTATGTTGAGAAAACCATTATTTGAATTCTCAGGCGCTTGTGCCGGTTGTGGTGAAACTCCTTACGTTAAATTAGTTTCACAATTATTTGGTGAAAACGCAATCATTGCTAACGCAACAGGTTGTTCATCAATCTACTCCGGTACATTCCCTACAATTCCTTATACAACTAATAAGGATGGTAGAGGTCCGGCTTGGGCTAACTCATTATTCGAAGATAATGCTGAATTCGGTTTCGGTATGAGATTAGCAGTAGAACAAAACAGAGATACTTTGAAAACATATGTTGAAAAAGTTCTTGAAAATGAAAAAACTCCTGCAGACTTAAAAGATGCTTTAAACAAAGCAATGTCATACTGGGATAACTCTAAAAATGAAGAAGCAGTTAAAGCTCAAGAAGAAGCAAAAGCTGTTTTAGCTAAATATGCTGACGTTGAATGTCCTGATTTAGCAATGGTTAGAGAATTAGAAGACTACTTCACAGATAAATCAATATGGATTATAGGTGGTGACGGTTGGGCAAACGATATCGGATACGGCGGTATTGACCACGTATTAGCTCAAAACAAAAACGTTAACATCTTAGTTCTTGATACAGAAGTATATTCTAACACCGGTGGTCAAGCTTCTAAATCAACACCAACAGGTGCTGTTGCTAAGTTTGCTACAGGTGGTAAACCAACTTACAAGAAAAACATGGGCTTAATGAGTATGTCTTATGGTTATGTTTACGTAGCATCAGTTGCTTTAGGTGCAGACAGAGCTCAAACTCTAAAAGCATTCCAAGAAGCTGAAGCATACGATGGACCATCAATCATCTTCGCTTACGCTCCATGTATCGCACACGGTATCGATATGAGTAAAACTCAAACAGAACAAAAACGTGCGGTTGAAGCTGGTTACTTCCCATTATACAGATACAATCCTGCAAACCCAGAACACCCATTCACTTGGGATGCTAAGGATCCAAAAGGAAACTACCAAGACTTCATCAGAAGCGAAGGTCGTTATAAATCATTAATGAAAACTAACCCTGAACACGCTGAAGCATTGTATGAACAATCTGAAGCTGATGCAGCAAAACGTATGGCTGTATACAAATCAGTTGGCGAATTAATGTAATTAATCAATTGGATTAATATATAACAAGCGCAGGCGCCGGATT
>URRM01000086.1 GCA_900550295.1 uncultured bacterium | reverse complement strand
TTATTCAACCCCCCTTTTTTATTATCTTCTGTTTAACTTATCTTTACGAATTTTATTATCTAATTTATCAAGCCTATCAAGCATTTGATAAGAAAGTCTATCTTTTTCCATTTGTAAAGAATTTTGCATATCCATTTGATGTAACATTCTCATATCAGAATTTGGATTAATATTTCTCAACGCTGACATTTGAGCATTTGCTGTATTCATCATTCTAAATATTGCGTCACTTCTACCTACGGCGTAAATCATGATTACCTCTTATTAATTTTCAAGACAATAATATCACATTTATTCAAAAATCCCAAATATTTAATTTGTTATCTTTAATATTGTAATGATACAAATATTTACAATAAGCACTTAAAGAAAAATGTAAACTTTTGTAACATGCAAGAAATTTAATACTAAAAATGTGATAATAGCAATATAAAAAGTGGTACTATACTAGTAGATGGAGTAACGTTCTTGGTACACAGGAACAGATAAAGGATAGAATGAACGATATACAATTTCAGAACGATCTTGACCGATTAATTGACGTATTGCCTCCTAAAATTACAAAGCTTTTGAATCATGAGGCATTAAATGACGTAATTGAACTAGTTTTGGATATTGGGCGATTACCCGAAATCAGACACGCTAGTGGCAAGATTGAAAGTTTGAATTGTGAACCAATTGTTTACGACGATTTAGACTATATTACCAGTCGAATACCTGAATTCACATCAGATAACCGTTCAGGTATTGCCGGAACTTTGCACAGAATTAGTGCAATTAGAAATCGTCAAGGTCGTGTCATAGGGCTTACATGTAGAATTGGTAGAGTTGTAACAGGTACTATTGCTTGCATTAAAGATTTTGTAATGCAGGGTAAGAGCATTCTATTTTTAGGTAAACCTGGGGTTGGTAAAACAACGAAATTAAGAGAAATTTCCAGATTAATTGCTGACGAATTGGGTAAACGTGTCGTTATCGTTGATACATCTAACGAAATTGCTGGCGACGGAGATACACCTCACCCTGCAATTGGTAAAGCAAGAAGAATGCAAGTTCGTCAACCGGAATTTCAAAAAGATATTATGATTGAAGCCGTTGAAAACCATACTCCGGAAGTTATTGTAGTGGACGAAATTGGTACGGAAGCTGAAGCTCAAGCTGCAAGAACTATTGCAGAACGTGGGGTTATGTTAATCGCAACTGCACACGGTCAAAGCTTGGAAAACCTAATTAAAAACCCTGCATTATCTGACCTTGTTGGTGGTATTCAATCCGTAACATTAGGTGATGACGAGGCTAAACGTAGAGCTTCTCAAAAAACAGTATTAGAACGTGAAAAACAACCTACTTTTGATATTGTAATTGAAATTATCGACAGAAATACTTTAGCGGTATATAAAGATGCAGCCGAAGCGGTTGATTACATATTAAGAGGATGGCCTATCAGACCGGAAATTAGAAAAGTTGACAAAACTTACGACAACAAACCTGCTGAAATTAAGGTTGAAGAAAATCTTGTAAAAGTAGAAACATCAAAAGAAACAAATGAACAAATTATAGACAGAATCAACGAAGCAGATAGAAAAATTGCGCAACAAGATCCTGCCGATAGATTAAAGTTCAGTTTTAATAGAAAAGATTACGTAAAAGAAGCAAAAAAATTCAAAAAAATATATCTTTATGCTGTTTCAAGAACAATAGTTGAAAAAATTATTGAAAGATTAGATTTGAACGCTGAAATCACAAAGAATATAGATGATGCTGACTTAGTAATTGCACATAAAAACTTTGCAAAAGGTGGAGCAAAAATTCTAAGCACAGCAAACAATTATAGATTACAAATATTCTATGTAAAAACAAATTCAATGGCTCAAATTCAAAAAGTTGTAAAAGAAGCTCTTGATATTAGAGAATCTTCACAAACACTTCAAGGCTATTATGATGATGCTGAAAAAGCACTTGATGAGGCAAAATTAGCCATTAACAAAATTCTTGCCGGTGCTAAAAATATTGAACTTTCACCACAAAATCAACAAATTAGAAAATTGCAACACGAGCTTGTAGAACAACATAACCTAACAAGTGAAAGCATTGGCGATGGTGAAGAACGTCACTTAAAAATTGTTGGCGGACAAGATTTTAAAGGTTAAAAATCAACAAGTTGTGACATTATAGAATAACCTTCTTTACCTTCATCTTGAAGGTAGATTATTCTATATCTTGGTGTTGAACCTGAAGCTTGTTGCGTAACAATATGTCTTATGCCGTTTGCTTCTTCTTCTCTATTATAGTGATAGTGACCTGCAATAACCGCAATTATATTGTTATAAGGTTTTATCACACTATAATATTCATCAACTTTAAACAAATCGTGTCCTGAAGGTTTGTTTGTTCTTTGATTAATCAACGGAAAATGTTGAACTAAAACAACAGGATGTTTTTCATATTTTTTTAACTGTTTTTCTAACCAAGCTAATGTGTCTTGCTTAAAATATCCACTCGGACCCGGAATAACTTCCTTCATTCCGTCTACAAAAATAAACACTACATCGTCTTTTTTCACGACATAATTGAAGTTTTTCAACTTTTGATTTGAATATTTTGATACAAATTTTGCATAATCTTTTTTATCTAAGCCACCGGCTTTAAAGCAATCGTGGTTACCAATTTGTATATAATAAGGAACTCTTATTCTTCTAAATGCTTTTAGTAATTTAACCAAAGTTTCAGGGTTCGCAGAATCAATGTTATCACCCGTAAAGATAACAAAATCTAAATCTTTTGTTGAATTAATACTTTTTACCAAGCGAGAAAGTCTTGCATCACCTGTTGATGAATTTGTATAGTGAAAATCAGTAACTTGAATAAATTTCAAATCTTTTGCTTCACAAATTGAACCGATAAAAAGTACAATCAGTGTCAATATTAATGTATATAACTTTTTTTTCATAATTTGCGTAACCTATTTATATATGTTAAACTTATCTTGTAAATAAATTATATCATAGTCATGAGATTAAGGAGAAAAAATGAATAAATTTAAAATATATATTGAAAAACATCCTGATGTTTTTTCTATATTGTTGTTAGCTATATTATGTGGAATATTTCTATTCTGGGGTTTGAATTTTTATCCGCTAATTGATGTTGATGAAACAAGATATGCGATTATGTCAAAAGACTTAATTGGTTCACACAATTGGAATTTGTTACTTTTAAACTCTGTTCCATTCTTAGAAAAACCACCTTTCTATTTTTGGATAGTTGCATTTTCAATCAAACTTTTTGGTAAATTTTCAACACTTTCTGTAAGATTTCCAATCGCATTACTTGCTTCATTTTTGGTATTTTTCACATACTTCTTTGGAAGAAAAATCATATCAAGAAAATTTGGTTTAATGAGCGCAATTGTAATGTTAACAAGCGTTTTCTATTTAGTTTTTGCTCACATCGCAATATTAGATATGGTTCTGACTGTTTGGTTAGCAAGTGCTTTATATAGCGCATATCTGACACACGTTGTAACAGAACCTTATAAAAAGTTCTGTTGGTGGGGATTTTGGACATTTGCAGGACTGGGTTTTCTTGCAAAAGGTATTCTTGCAATAGCAATTCCACTTGTTGTTGTATTCATCTATAGCTTCTTCACAAAAACACTAAAAGAAATGTTTAAACCTTTACATATGGTTGTAGGTTTTATTATTTTCTTACTTATAATTATGCCTTGGCATATAGCAATGTACAGAGATTTTGGAAATTCATTCCTATATGAATACTTCTTTAAACATCACTTCGAAAGATTAATTAACTCAAACGAAATTGGAAGAAAACATTCCTTCTTTTACTTTGTTCCAGTATTTTTAGTAGCATTTATGCCATGGACAATAGTCTTTTTGGCATCCATTGCTGATGGATGTAAAGACTTGTTTAACAGATTTAAAAATGCTCAAGGAAAAATTGTTAATAAATTATTGGCAGTAGTTGAAGCTAAAGATGAAAACCAACATTTAATCTTATTCGCCAGCATTTATTTCATTGTAACATTTGGAGTAATGAGCATATCAAGTACAAAATTACCAACTTATATTCTTCCTGCAGTACCTGCTGCAGCATTATTAACAGGATATTTCTGGTGTAGAAGTTACAAAGAAAACAAATTTGTATTATCATTATCAACTCATATGGTTGCAATAATATTTATCATTGCAGGTTTAGTTGCATCAATAGGTTTCGCCTTCTTGCCAAGCAACATTATTGAAATGGTTGATCCATTCAAATACCCTGTATTAATCGGATGTTGTTTTGTTGGTATGTTGCTACTGGTACAACTGAAAACAGAAAAAGTACTTTCAATATTCTCAGGTTATGTAATAACAATGTTCTTTGTAATTACATTTGCTGTAACATACTTATTTAACTTAATTTATGCAGGCGGGGAAAACGAATTAGTACTTTATTCAAATTATGCAAACACAACAAATACAAGACTTGTAACATTTGATTTTGCAGTAAAACCTAGTACAAAAATAAACTATGGCGACTATGTATACTTCATTACAGACACTGACTTTGATAAATTCAATGAACTTGCTGATAGTACATTGCCAACATACTTCATTGTAAAAAATAAGAACGTTAAGAATGGGGAATACCAAGATAAGCTAGATGCAAAATTATATTTAGTTCAACAAGGGAAGAAATACTCTCTATACTTTAATAAGAAGTTACCTGAAAAACTAATTATTAATCCATATATACAGTAGTTTTTCGCTAGAAATCAATAATATTAGGAAAGAACGGTGATTTGAAATTGTCAATGAAAAAATCATCGTTTTTTTACTTAAGTTCATTAAATTTTCTTCATTAAGATTGTTAATATAACTGTGTTTTAGTCATAATGGAGGGCATGGTCATATGTAAAAATTATTTAATTTATTTTTACTTGTAAATCATGCGTGGATTGACTACGATAATATAGTCGAAGGACATAAAGCAAATAAGAAAAAGATTTTACACAACATTGGACGAAATAGAATAGCAAAGGGGTGGTGGCAAAACTTTACGTATTAGGGATAGAAATTTTGTAATAGCAGGAATTAGATAGAAAAATTTTAAACAAAAATGTATTAATTGAAAAAAGAAAAAGAAATGATTGATAAATCAGAACTAAACAATCTTGGGAGATATTGGATAGTTGAAAACTTGCCGAAAGGCAAGTTTTTTCATATAATAAATAAGTTATGGAAAATAAAAATAGAGAATCAAAAACAATTATGTCATTAATGTCAGGAACATCTTGCGATTCAATAGATGTTGGACTTTGTTTGGTAAAACCTGATTTGAGTTGCACACTTCTTGATGGTTTAAACTATAAATATCCGCAAGAAATTAGAGAACATATCTTCAAAATATTTCACGAAGGCGCAAAAGTTGAAGACATTTGCAAGATGAATTTTGTAATTGGTCATTGCTTTGCAAAAGCAGCAAATGAAATGATTAAGCGCTATGGGAAACCTGATTTTATATCTTCACACGGACAAACTGTTTATCATTATCCAAAAGATACTAAAATTGGCAAGGTTAGTGAGCGCAGTACTTTACAAATTGGAGAACCTTCAGTTATTGCTCAAGAAACAGAGTGCATGACTATTGCAAATTTCAGAACAGCCGATATGGCACAAGGCGGTAATGGAGCCCCTCTTGTATGCTTTGCCGATGAAACTTGGTTCAAACCACTAAATAAAAATATTGCAATACAAAATATTGGAGGAATATCAAATGTTACAGTGGTTTCAAAGGATTGTGCAACCTTTGGTTTTGATACCGGACTTGGCAACATTATGATAGATTACTGCGCTAATAAATTCTTTGACAAACCATACGATAAAGACGGAAAATTTGCACAAAAAGGTACGGTTTCTGATAGTTGGCTTAGATGTCTTCTTGAAGATGAATATTACTTCACAGAACCACCAAAAACAACCGGACGTGAATATTTTTCTGCAAAATATATTGAAAATGCTTTAAGGTTAGCACCTGAAAATAAATATGATATTATGGCAACAGCAACAGCTCTAACAGCAAAAACTATTGCTCAAGCATATGAACGCTTTGTATTTCCTAATACATCAATAGATGAGGTCATATTAGGCGGTGGAGGGGCTTACAACCCGACTTTAATTGAATATTTAAAACACTATTTACCAAAAGAAGTTGAAGTAAAAACACATGAAGACTATGGCATTTCCAATAACTATAAAGAAGTTATGGCTTTTGCTCTGTTAGGTTATTGTACTTACTACAAAATACCGAATAATGTTCCAAGTTGCACCGGTGCTAAAAAAGAAACCGTTTTAGGACAAATTTCATATTATTAAAAAAAAGGCGCCGATTGCAATGCAATC
>URRM01000085.1 GCA_900550295.1 uncultured bacterium | reverse complement strand
AAATAGCTGTATGCAAACTCAACTCTTGCATCTAATTCTTTTGATTTTTCAAACTTAGTTTCGTTATCTTTGTATAAATCAGGATTATATTTCTTTTTTAGCTTGGCATATTGCTCTTGAATTTTTTCAAAAGGCGCACCTGATTTTAGTTTTAACGCACGATAGTGTACTTCTTCCGGTGAAAGAACTTTTTCATTAGGAAAAATCTCTTTACCGTATGCTTTTTCAGCCTCTTCAAGTTCTTTGTTCATAAGCGCAAAGGCATCTTTTGTAGAAATTTCTTTTTCGCCTTTAATCATGCTTTTTATATCATTAAGAATATTTTTCATGTTATAAAATCCTGTTACTTAGTTTTGCAAACTTGTTTCTTGTCATCCCATTTCCATTTATTTTGTAGACAAGTTTGTTTGTTTATTACAAATTTTCCTGAAACAGCTGTTGTTACTTCGCTACCAGCTTTGCAAGAGCCCATTGTAACGCACATGTTATTTGTAACGTTAGGTAGAAGTTGAGGTAAATAGAACCAGCCGACTAAAAGTAAAACTAAAATTACGAAGGCAAGTCTTTTTAAGAATTTTAGAAATGCTGAAATCCACATAATTACTAAGATTACAACAGAGCAAACTAAATAAGTCCAAACTTGGTTCCAGTCTGCATTTGGTGTTTGAAATGCATTAATAATTGCCATAATGTTCCAATAACAAATAAATACTGTAAGTGCTGTGTTTATTATTGAAATAGCCAAATTTTTGATTAAATTTTTAATTAAATTCATATTTATACCTCGTTTATAATTAAATTATACATCAAAAAGAAATAATAAAAGCAAAAGAAAAGCCCGTTACAAACACAAAACGGGCAAAATTTTATTGGACGACGATACGTAACGTATCCTTTAGTATCTTTATTGTACATGTATCGCACGTCAATTTCGGACGTTAATATTTATATCATATAAAAGATTTTTTACTTTAACCTTAAACTCTTTATCTTCTTCTATTAGAACCTCATAATCGTCAAGAAACAAGCTGTCACTTTTTATAAATTTTGTTAATTCTTGATTGTTAAAATATCCAAGCGGAAGGTTACCCATAGAAACTACACCCCTATCCATAAGAGTTGATAGAGGAAGTTTTAAGATTGTGTCAAAAGTTTCAATAGGAATAGCCTCGTCTTTGTCAGGTAAATAAATTTCATAGAAATTTATCGTTAATTGTCCGTTTTTCCAAATAAGTGGTGATTTTGAAATGCTTGAAACAGAGCCTTTCAAAAAGCTTCCTTTAGGTGCCAATTCTTTTCCTCTTACAACAAAAGTTTCCGTAACTCTTGCGATAACAGGTTTGTCTAACTTAACATCTTTAGCATACCAATCAGTATGAAATCTTGCATGAATATACGTATTTTTAGGTACGTTTGATGAATATTTTTCTTTTGCAAAGCAACAATTGCCGATAAAAATTATTAAAAATAGTGCTAAAATCTTTTTCATAATACTATTTTATAACATAAGATTTTTAAATTAAAGATTTACGCATAGTTTTTTTACAGAATATACAAAAAATAAAAATGCTATAATGTTCATGACTTCTCCTTTCTATGATATAATACATTTTGTTAACGACAAAAATGGTCGTATTTATTTTGCAAAATTAAGGAGATTTTATAATGGGTGATAAACCAAGATATTCAAGGGTTTCAGATATTATAGATTTAGCAACGTTTATGTCTTCAAGACCATTGGGGATTACATTGAATGATATTATCGAACGTTATAATGTTTCAAGACGTACCGCAGAAAGAATGCGTGACAGTTTAACAAATGTATTTCCACAAGTTCAAGAAATTGAGGTTGATGGTAATCAAAAACATTGGGGCTTTGTTGATTACTCTATAAAAGAGATGGTTCATTTTACACCGGAAGAAATTGCAACTGTTGAACAATGCCAAAAACGTACTACAAATGCAGAAATGAAAGAAAGTTTGGAGAAGGTTGCAGAAAAAATTAAAACCTTGAGTAAAAAAGGTTTGGAAAATATTGAAAACAATATTGATTTGATATTGCAAACAGAAGGTTATGCTGTGCGTCAAACAATTCAATATCATATCAGTGACGAAATTCTGATTACTATTAGAGAAGCAATGAAAAAATGCTTAATTGTAACAGGTAAATATCATAATAAAATTCGTTATATTGAACCTTTGGGGCTTATTTACGGTGAAAAAATCTATTTGATAGCAAGAGAAAAAGCAAAAGGTGATGAAATTTATACATATTTGTTGAACAAATTTACAGATTTAAAACTAACTATGACAAATTTTGACAGAGGTGATTTTAATCTGGATGAATTCTCTAAACGCTCATTCAGTGCGTATTTTGGTAAAATGCTAAACGTAAAATTGAAGTTCGATAAAGAAATAGCGGAAGATGTTATGACTTATAATTTCCATCCGAGCCAAAGTATTGAGCAACAAGAAGACGGTTCAGTTATTGTAAAATTTAAAGCAAGCGGTGATAAGTCAATAATGTGGCATGTTTTCAGATGGGGTGACAAGGTCGAAATAATTTCACCGAAAGAATTACGAACAGAATATATAAATTCATTAAAAGACGTGTCAAAGGTATATAAAAAGTAATACGTCCTATATTGACATAATTTAATTTTATAATGAGTCTGTAAGACAAAATTGTAAGGAGAAAATATGCAAACAGAAACAGTAAAAACAGTTATAAAACCTAATAAAAAGCAACAAGAAGCAATAGATATTCAAAAAGGTCAAGTGATGTTGCTTGCCGGTCCGGGGACAGGTAAAACTTTTACCGTAATTAATCGTATTGAACAAATGCTTGCAAACGATGTGGAACCTGCATCTATCTTGTGTTTGACATATTCTGATGCAGCAGCAAATGAAATGCGACAACGTTTGATTAAGAAAATGGGCGTAGTTGCTTCATCTGTTGATGTTTATACTTACCACTCATTCTGTAATGACGTTATTAAACGCTATCCTGAACAATTTAACTTATCGTTGGGTGTACGATTAATTACAGATACAGAAAAGCTGGCATTAATGCGAAAAACTATTGATAAAGCTAATCTTCAAGTTTTTGTACCCCCTCGAGCAGATAGGTATTATTATGCGAAAAAATTCGTTGAATACGTACAACATTTGAAAAGTTTGCGTTTAAATAAAGAACAATATTTGTCTTATATAGATACAAATCCTAGTTTGATGCCTAAATATAAAGAAATTGAAAATGAAATTTATGAAAGAGAGCAACGAGGCGAAAGCAGAAATATCGGTCGTTATAAGATTTTGAACAAAATTAAAGAGGATATCGAAAAAGCAAAAGAATTGTGGACTATAAAGGAAATATATTCTGATGAAATGGTTAAAAATAACTTGATTGATTTTTCAGATATGATTTGTTTTATCTTAGATGCGTTTGAAGAGGATGAAACCTTTAAAGAAAACGTGTCTAACAAGTATAAATACTTCTTGGTGGATGAATATCAAGATACAAACCAACTTCAAAACGAGATTTTGTTTAATCTTGTAGATTCAAATAAAGAGAAAAATGTTTTTGTTGTAGGCGATGATGACCAAATTATTTATGGTTTTCAGGGTGCAAAGAGTGATAATATCGAAAACTTTTTGACAAAATACCCTCAAACAAAAGTTATTTGTCTTGAAGAAAATAATCGTTCTACCCAAGAAATTCTGGATTTTAGCTATAAACTTGTGGCACAAGATAAATTACGTCTTGAAAATAATGAAACGTTTAAAAGTTATAATATTTCAAAAAAATTAATAGCAAAAAATGCAAAAGTTATGGCAAAGGAACGTAAAATCAGACGTTGGGAGTTTGGCGACAACTTGCAAGAATTTAATTTTATCGTTGACGATATTGTAAATCTCGTAAATTCTAAGGAGTGTCCTGTAAACAATGACGGTGAAAAAGATTTGTCACAAATAGCAATTTTGTGTCGTAATAACGAGGTTTTGCAATCTTACGCAGAGATGTTTAAGGGTAAAAATATACCTTGTCAATTAAACGTCGGCAAAAGTATTTTTAATATTCGCTCTTCAATCTTAATTTACTTCTATATGAAGGTTTTATGTAACCACATTATTGCCGGAGATAAGTTGTTTAGCCTGCTATTGGCGGAACCTTTTAAGTTAAACCTGGAAGATTATAACCAATTGATGAAAAGCTATAGAACTTCAAAGCTTGATTTTGTTGTTTTGATGCGCCAACAAAATAATTGGAAGGATTCAGGAAAAGTTGAAGAATTTTTAGAAAATTATAAATATTTGCAAGAATTTATAGCTTCAAATGACCTAAGAAGTTCTGTCGTTGAAATAATTAACAGAACAGGTATTCTTACAAGTTTTCAGGCAAATAAGAAAAATCGTATGGAAAACTTTATGGGTATAAAAAAGATGATTGACGAAGCCACTCAATTGTCAGCTGTAGATCCAACAATGTCATTACACGATTTTGTAAAATACTTAGATGATAGCTTAGAAAACGAGATTGCAATTTGTATAGACAAAACAAGCATTGTGCAAAATGCTGTTCAATTGTTAACTTATCACGGCTCTAAAGGTAGAGAATTTGAACATGTATACCTTCCTGAGATGATTTCAAAAATTTGGGAAGATTTTCCTGACAGGGGCTATAAATATATTACAGATGAATATTTAGAAAAAGAGCAAGCAGAATTAAAAAAAGATTCTGAATTGTTAAAACTTTTGTTCGTTGGAGTTACTCGTGCAAAATATGCGCTAACCATTTCATTTGCCGATGCGGATGGTGAAAAACCTCAAAAAATAACCAAATATCTTGCCGAAATTGCTGATTATCCGTTAGAATCACAAACCTTTGAATATAATGCAGATGATTTTACAAACGAATTCTTCAGAGCAATTTCAAGGGATGTCTTTGATAACCAAAAAGCCTTTGAAAACGATATAAAAGAACGAGTAAAACATATTGTACTTTCACCGAGCCGATTAAACGATTATATCGCTTGTCCTCGAAAGTTTTTCTACTACAAAGTTTTGGGCATAAATGTACTTGATGCAAACCAAGACAGTGCAATTTTCGGAACCTTGGTTCACAAAGTTCTTGATAATGCCGTAAAAATTGCAAAAAATACCGGAAATTATCCAACAAGCACAGAAGCCAGAACTCAATTGCTTGCGGATATTGAAAATAGTGGCTTTTCAGCGGAACAAATAAAAGAAAAGTTTTTGAAATTAGGAAATAAATTTATTGAAACATATTATACAAAATTTGTAGAAATTCCGATTTCAAGAGTCGTAGAAACGGAATATACAATTGATTCCGTGCACATTGATGACTTCTTTATCGAAGGTAAAATTGACCGTATTGAAAAGAATTCTGACGGAACATATCAATTATATGACTACAAAACAGGAAATTCTGTTTCGGAAAGTAAAATTTCGATAGGTGGTTCAAAAGAAAACTACTTTAATCAACTATGTTTTTACAAATATATTTTTGAAAAATCAAGAGGTGAAAAGGTTTCAAAAACAGGGCTAATTTACGTTGAAGAAAATAAAACTAAAGAAAAAGACCTAACCGAAACAGATATGGAATATATTGAAAATAAAATCAAAGAGGTGCATGAAAACATTATGAACTTGAAGTTTAATCCATCCTCTAACCCTTCATCATGCAAGTTTTGCCCGTACAAGCATATGTGTAAATTGGATTTGATTTAATTTCGGAGAATAAAAAGGAGTATATGGACAAATTTTATTCAATAGTTTTGTTATCGGCGATTTTAATTTTCTGTTCAGGATTCAAATTGAGGGAACTTTTTGATGAATTTTATACAGAGCAACCCTGTGTTGTTGATTATTTAGACAAAACAACTCCTCAGGCTCAATATGCAATGACTCTAAAATTTGTACATGATGTTAATCTTAATAAAATAAAAGTCGGAGCGAATGTTCTGTTGATTTTGCCAAGTGATTTAAAAACTGAATCCGGCTTTGTAATTCCTGCCGGAACAAAGTTTAACGCAAGATTAATTCACAAGTCTGAAACTCACAATCCATTTAAACAAACGACAAAAATTTTGATAAATCAAATAATTTTTGCAACAGATGCGAAAGAATACATTCTGCTTTCAGATACAAAACACGCAAAACGTTTGACAACGATTAGTTCTGAACGAGTTTTAGGTCGTTATGCTCCAATTGACGGATTATGCCACATCGGTACAAAACTTTATAAAGCTGATTATAAAGGAAATCTTAAATCGAAAGCTGACACAACAACAACCTCTGTCGGAATATGTTTTGTCTTAATCAGAAACTCAATTCTTAACCAGACAATAAAAGCGAATACGCCGATTACACTTGAATTTGAAAAGAACTTAAACTTAACATTTACACCAGTTAGTCAATTGAGAAAATAGAAATAAAAAGAGTGGCGCTGAGTAAAACTCAGCGCCACTCTTTAATA
>URRM01000084.1 GCA_900550295.1 uncultured bacterium | reverse complement strand
AACCCGCCTTCTTTGTAAAACTTATGCTTTTTGAGTCAAAACTTCATCTCTGTAACGAATTAATCCTTTTGCCAATTGATCAGGACAACTTGTTCCTTTTGTTCCGCATTGAATACCTTTAAGCTTTTCGATTACATCATCAATTTTCATGCCTTTAATTAATGATTTTATTCCTTGCAAATTTCCATTACATCCACCTAAAAAATTTGCATCTTGAATAACATTATTTTCATCGATTGCAACTTGCATTAATTGACAACATGTGCCGTTTGTTTGAAATTCTATTACTTTTAAATTTTCGTTCATTTTTGTCCTTTCTATAACGTACGTATTTTTACGTACGTAAAAATACGGTCTAAAAGTTTTTGTTGTATAATAATATTATGAATAAACATGGTGAAAAAGCAAGACGACTGTTCAGACAAGGATTTTCATGCTCACAGGCCGTAATTGGTGCGTATGCAGAGGATTTGGGACTTAACACTGAAATGATGCTAAAATTGGCATCATCGTTTGGTGGCGGAATGGGTAGATTAAGAGAGGTTTGTGGCACTGTAAGCGCCATGTTTATGCTTGCTGGCTTGCTTAAAGGCTACTCTGATCCGACTAATCCCGAACTTAAAAAGGCTCATTATGCACTTATACAAGACTTGGCAGAAAAATTCAAGGCTAAAAATGGCTCTATTATTTGCAGAGAGCTTTTGCACCTGCTTGCAACAGAGAAAATATCACCAATTCCGACTCCTCGAACAGAAGAGTTTTATAAAGAAAGACCTTGCGCAAAATTTGTTGTTGATGCCTGTGATATCATAGATGCAGAGCTACTTTCGCCAACAAAAGTCTAGGACAATTTTACAATTTGTTTTTCTATTTGACATGACTTAATAATATGCCTAAAATAGAGTAAAAAAGGAACGTAGGACAATTATAATGCCTCTAAAAGCATCTGAAATAAAGGATTTAATCAAAAATAAGCAATTCGAGCTTGCAATGCAACAGCTTGAAAATGCTGATACGCTTGATTTATATCTTTTAAGAGGTGATTTAAAGTACGAAATGAGTGACTTTGAAGGCGCAGCAAAGGACTATACAAAAGCCATTGAACTTGATAGCAACTGTTTAAAAGCTTACAATAACCGTGGAAACTGCCTTGGAAATTTAGGATTGTATGAAGATGCAATAAAAGACTACAACAAAGCTATTGAAATAAAGCCAAACTATTCAGAGGCTTACTTTAACAGAGGTTTTGTAAAATACAATCAAAGACATATAAAAGAAGCTATAGACGACTATAACAAGGCTATTGAGCTTGATCCTGAAAACTTTATGGCATACAACAATCGTGGAAACGCTAAAAATTACCTAAAAGATTATGACAGTGCAATCCTTGATTTTAACAAATCTTTAGAGCTATATTCTTGCCATGACATTTATTTCAACCGTGCGATAGCAAAAGAAAACTCTGAAAACTATGAGGGTTCTATTGAAGACTACAACAAGGCAATCGAACTAAATTCAAACGATTTTCAAACCTTCAAAAAAAGAGCATATGCAAAATATAAAATTGATGATTACAAAGGCGCTATTGCGGACTATAACAAGGCTTTAGAACTAAACTCTACAGATTTTGAATCAATGATAAGTTTGGGTATTTTGCAACTTGAACTTGAAAATTATAAAGAAGCTTACGAAACATTTAATAATGCCGCAAAAATAGATTCTGATTTTCCTGATATATACTTAAACAGAACTATTGCGGAATGTGCATTGCAAATGTTTAATGAAGCATTACAAGATATTGAAAGATTATTCTCATTTAATAATGTATTTAAAAATGACTTTATATCTTTATTTAACAAGCTTTCAGAAGTTTTAGATGATATGTCTGACTCAAAAGAATTAGACGAAAATGCTCTAAACTTTAGAAAACGCATTGACTCTTACAAAGATATTGTCAATGATACCGACTTTAAAAAAGAATTCAGAAAATAATTTCAAAAAAAAAGGAGGTTTTTGAACCTCCGGTTGGAATTAAGAATATCTAGAAGTTGGTCTAGAATATTGTATACATTATTAAACAACAAAATTTATACAAAATTTATTACCCAACTGGGTAGTTTTTATATTTTTTTTTGACTTTATAAATCCAGTAAAGTATTATTTATTAATAATAGAAATTAGGGCTTTGTAAATTATGTGTAAACCAATTAACGTCTACATTGTAGAAGATTATGTGCTATTCAGACTTTCACTCGTCAGTGGATTTTCTGCTAGTAATGATATCAAAGTATTAAACGCTTTTGCAACAGCAGAGGAATGTATTGAAGCAATGGAAACATGCCCTGCTGATGTAATCTTAATGGATTTAGGACTACCTCAAATGAATGGTATTGAAGCAACAAAAGTTCTTCATAACAAATTTCCATCAACATATATCATTGAATTAACTTCTCACGAAAGTGAGAGTGAAATGCTTGCTTGTATTGCATACGGAGCAAGAGGCTATGTTCTAAAAAGCACTTCAAACCTAAAACTTGTAGATATCGTTAAAGCAGTATCTACCGGAGCATTTTATTTTGATCCGAATTTAGAACAAATTCCACTTGCAGAAATTCCAAAACCTAATTCAACCAATTTTGACAATTTATATTCATTTGATAATATAAAGGAAAAACTTTCTTCTCGGGAATTTGAAGTATTTAAACTTGTTGCCCAAGGCATGACAAACCCAGAGATTGCAGAAGAATTATTTATCAGCTTAAATACCGCAAAAGCACATGTAGGCAGCATTCTAACAAAATTAGAATTAGAAGACAGAATGCAAATTGCAGTTTTATCATTTAAATCAAAAATTTAAAAATGACAAAAGAAAAAAAAATATCATATAACAATCAAACAAAAACGTTGAAAAACATAAAAGTAGCAGCAATTATTTTGATATCAATAATTGTTTTTATTTTGCTTGGAATGCTTACTCCTATCATTGAGCTCGGACTTGAGGAAGGTATAATTATAATCATTGCATCTATTTTATTATTTGCATTATACCTAAGTTCACTTAATTCAAACCTGTTTAAACTAAAATTTCAGTACGTACAAAGTTACTTTGACGAACTAAAAACAAACACTCCGGATCTTGTTTACATCAAAAATCTAAAATCTGAAATTATAGATTGCAATAAAGCATTTCTAAAGTTTTTTGACTTAAAACAGGAAGAAGTGTACGGTAATAACTTCTTTTACCTTTTTAAAGAAGATGAGCAAAAAGAAATTTCAAAGTTTGAAAAAATTGTACTTACAACTCAAAAATCTGTTCAATTTAATATTCACCTAATAGATTTAAACAATATTGAACAAACTTTTCAGGTTCTAAAATCACCTATGCTTGATGAAACTAACACTGTCATTGGCACATTAAACATTTGTAGAAATATCACACAGCAAGAAGAAAACTATAATACAAAACGCAATTTTGTAGAAACCTTAGCGCACGATATAAAAAACCCTATTGTGGCACAAAGTAAAATTTTAGAATTTTTACTTGACGAAAAAGTTGGAACATTGAATTCTGAACAGAAAGACCTGATAAAACATATCATTAGCTCTAACCAATTCGCCTTGGGAATGCTAACATCAATGCTTGCCTCATACCGTTTTAGTGACGAAAGTTATAAATTGAAATTCACAAATTTTGACTTAAAGAAATTAATTCAAGAATGCATAAACCAATTAGAAATAACCGCATACAGCAAAAATTTAAAAATAGAATTTAACACAGAAAACTTTACTGAAAGCGCTGTTTTTTCTGATCAAATGGTCTTGCAAAGATTAATATTAAATTTGCTTTTTAACGCAATCACTTACAGTAACGAAAACGGAACAATTACGATAAATCTTACCTCAAGCAACCAAAACATTGAATTTACACTTCAAAATACAGCAATAAAAAGCAATCTAACCAAAGAGAACATTAAACACATTTTTGACAAATATTACATAGGTACAAACAAATATAAACAAGTTGGTTCTGGCATTGGATTATTTTTGGCAAAAACCATTGTACAAAACCTTAATGGTACGTTATTATACGATGTTTTAAACAAGGATGAGCATACAGATATCTACAAGTTCGGATTTACGATTCCACAAAACAATGATGAACTTGATGGAAATGATTTTAAATTTTAAATTATTTTATGCAATAATAGTACCTAAGGGGATAAAAAATGATTTTAATTACTGGTGCAGCAGGATACATTGGAAGCCATACAGCAATCAACTTCTTAAATAACGGTTATGATGTTGTTGCGTTTGACAATTTATCAACCGGTCATATTGAAATTATCAATGAGTTAAAACATATTGGGAATATTGACTTTACACAAGGTGATTTGTGCAATAAAGACGATATTGAAAAAGTTTTTGAGAAATACGATATCGATGCAGTAGTTCATTTTGCGGCCTTCTCGCTTGTAGAAGAAAGTGTTAAAAATCCGTCAAAATACTATAGAAACAACGTTTTAGGAACTATAAATTTACTGGATTCTATGGTAAAACATGGAGTTAAGAAATTTGTATTTTCATCAACATGTGCAACGTACGGAGAGCCACAATACGTGCCTATAGACGAAAAACATCCGCAAAAACCTATAAATCCTTATGGCAATTCTAAACTTTGCATAGAAATGATATTAAAGGACTACGACAAAGCGCATGGACTTAAATCAATTTGTCTAAGATACTTTAATGTCAGTGGTTGCGACGAATTGTGCAGAGTTGGAGAATGGCATGACAATGAAACTCATTTAATACCTAACGTACTAAAATCAGCCATTGAAAATAATAAAGAATTCAAACTTTATGGCAACGATTATGATACTCCTGACGGCACATGCATCCGTGATTACGTCAACGTTGAAGACCTTGCCGAAGCCCATAGATTAGCCTATATACATATAAAAGAAAATGATAAATCAGATGTTTTTAATATTGGCTCAGAACACGGAAATAGTGTAAAAGAAGTATTTGAAGCATGCGAAAATGTTTTAAACAAAAACATTAAAATAAAAATTGTTGAACGCCGAGAAGGTGATCCTTCAACACTTTACGCCAACTCTAGCAAAGCAAAAAAGCTACTAAAATGGGCGCCTAAAAAAAGCTTGAAAGACAGTATAAGAACAGCTTATGCATGGGAATTAAAATTAGAAGAATTTAAGAAAGGTCAATAATGCCAATAGGTATAACAATCGCTATCTCACTCGTTTTTGTAATAATAGCTATAATTATAAGATATTCATTTGTGCAAAAACCATTAGAAAAAATCAATGCAACATGGATATGTTTTATATTGGCAGTAATCGCAACAACAATCTGTACTCTTATTGCAGGTGAGCCACAAGGTACGATAATAAGCGGTTTTGTAACCATGCTTTTAACTTATAATATCCTTTGCAGATAAATATATTTTTAAATTTTATATTGAAAATGCATGCTAATTAGCATGCATTTTTTTATTATTTTTTGAAAAGACTATACTAAAGTATAGTATAGTTCATACCAAAGAAATATAAAGAAGCCATATGAATTCCCGATAATAGGTATGTAAGGAAACAAACCATAGTATTACAACAAAGTACTAAAATGAAAAGGAGATCAAAATTATGGCAATTACAGTAAACACAAACATGGCAGCATTAACTGCACAAAGTTCTTTGAACAAATCAACAACAAAAATGAACACAGCAATGGAACGTATGACAACTGGTTATCGTATCAATTCATCAAAAGATGATGCTGCTGGTATGGCTGTGGCAAACAAATTAAACTATAAAGTTTCATCATTAAAAGTAGCACAAGACAACGGTCAAATGGGTGCTTCAATGTTAGACACAGCAGAAGGTGTTTTAGGTGTAATGAAAGACAACTTGGTTCGTATCAGAGATTTAACTGAACAAGCTGCTAACGGTACTTACGGTACAGATGCAATGAAAGCTATCAAAACTGAAGTAGGTGCAAGACTTGCTGAAATTTCACGTATGGCAAATTCTTCTGAATTCAACGGCAAAGTATTATTTAGTGAAGATACTAAGACAGGTATCACATCTGATATCAACCTACAAGTAGGTATCACAAGTGCAGGCGAAAGTGTTATCAAATTAGATAAATCATTATTCGCAAAAGCAACAGCTACAGCATTATTCGCAAAAAGCAATTTTGTATCAATGAATGGTACAGATATAAAAGTTACAGCATTTGATAACGCTGGAAATAAATCTGCAGATGAAAATGCCAGAGCATTCTTAACAGATATTGATAATGCATTGGCAAACATTACAGACAGAACAACTCAAATCGGTGGTTTCCAACAAAGAATCCTTTCTGCTATTGAATCAGCAGGCGTAATGGAAACAAACTTAACAAGTGCAGCATCATTAATCCAAGATGCTGACATCGCTGAAGAATCTTCAAACTACATTAAAAACCAAATTCTTCAACAAACATCAGCAAGCTTATTAGCAACAGCTAACCAAGCTCCATCTATCGCTATGAACCTTGTATAATATGGAAAGTGATAAGATATAGAAGCGCCGAAGGCAAAAGCCTTCGGCG
>URRM01000083.1 GCA_900550295.1 uncultured bacterium | reverse complement strand
TACTTCTGGCAGATTTTTTTTCTTCAACCTTGTCGGTTTCTTTTGCTTTTTGTGTTTCTTCTTTTTGAGCCTTTTTTTCTACTTTTTCATTTGCAGATGCAACTGCTTCGGTTTTTCTTGTAGATGTTACTTTTGATACTGCTTCGACCATAGGCAACCCTCCTCTCTTGTAAGTGGCAATTTAGTTATCGACAAATTTTGAAAAAACTTTAGAAAAATTCCTTAAAATTATAAGTTTTATTAAGTATTTTTCTGATATAATTGTTATTGAATAAATACAAAATAATGAGGATAACGATGACAGAAATCAGACAAGAATTTATTGAACAGGCAGAAAAAATAGGCAGAAGCTGTGAAATACTTCCGGGGGGAGTTATGGAGCTTGCTCAAAAACTTCAATATTCACATGATAATCATAAACCATTACGCATAAAATTGGGTATGGATCCAACTCGTCCTGACTTACACTTAGGTCACACAGTTGTAATGCGTAAATTAAGAGAGTTCCAAAAGTTAGGACACAAGATTGTTTTAATCGTAGGTGGTGCAACAGCTATGGTTGGTGATCCATCAGGTAAATCTGAAACACGTCCTGCGCTAACAAAAGAACAAGTTGATGCAAATGCAGCAACATATTTCGAACAAATATCAAAAGTAATTGATGTAACTGATGTTGAAGTTACAAACAATGCTGATTGGTTGCACAAATTAAGCTTTATGGATATGCTAAAACTTGCATCAAACGTTACAGTTGCACAAATGATGACTCGTGACGACTTTGCAAAAAGATATTCAGAAGGTAAACCTATTGCTATTCATGAATTCTTCTATCCGTTAATGCAAGCATACGATTCTTATGAAATTGATGCAGATATTGAATTTGGCGGTACAGACCAAAGATTTAATACTCTTTTAGGTCGTGATATTCAAACAGCATACGGCAGAAAATACCCTCAATTGGTAATGTTGTTACCATTATTGGAAGGTACTGACGGTGTTGTAAAAATGAGTAAATCATACCCTGAGCACTGTATTTCATTAACAGATAGTGCTAATGATATGTTCGGTAAAGTTATGAGTATTCCTGATACTCTAATTTTAAAATACTATGAACTTTTAACTAATTTAGAAAATGATGAAATCAAAAAAGTTCATGATGACTTAGAAAATAATGCGTGCAACCCACGTGATTTAAAACTACGTTTAGCACACATAATTACAGAAGAATACCACGGCAAAGAAGGCGCTGATAAAGCTCAAGAAGCATTTATTAATGTCGTTTCAAACAAGGGTATTCCTGATGATATTCCTGAGTACAAACTTGTTGAAAGCCAAAACATTTTAGATTTATTGTTAGAATTAAAATTTATTCAATCTAAGGGAGAAGGCAAACGCTTAATTCAAGGCGGTGGTGTTAAGTTCGAAGGTGAAAAAGTGGCAGAACCTACTTTCTTGGTTGAAAAAGAAGGTATTTTGCAAGCAGGAAAGAGAAAATTTGCAAAAATAGTGAGGTAGAAAAAATGAAAGTTTACGAAAATGTGTTGGAATTAATCGGTAAAACTCCTATGGTAAAATATAATGACAATATTTTACTAAAATTAGAGTTTCTAAATCCATCGCATTCGGTAAAAGACAGAGCATCTTTCTACATGTTGAACGAGGCTAAAAAACAAGGCTTAATCAACAAAGATACAGTTATAATCGAGCCGACAAGCGGTAATACAGGTATTGGTTTAGCTATGTGTTGTGCTGTTATGGGCTTGAAAATTATTATCGTAATGCCTGAAAGCATGTCTATAGAAAGACGTAAAATGATTCAAGGCTACGGCGCAGAACTTGTTTTGACACCAAAAGAATTGGGTATGCAAGGTGCAGTAGACAAGGCAAAAGAACTTACAGAAGAACATAAAAATTCATTCATGCCAATGCAATTTGCTAATATGGCAAACCCTTTGGCACATATCGAAACAACTTCAAAAGAAATTTTTGAAGATACAGACGGAAAAGTTGATATTTTTGTAGCCGGAATTGGTACAGGCGGTACCGCAACAGGTGTTGCAAAAGGGTTAAAGGATTTAAAACCAAGCGTTAAGGTTTATGGCGTTGAACCATTAGAAAGCCCTCTATTAACTGCAGGTAACGCAGGTCCACATAAAATTCAAGGTATTGGTGCAAACTTTGTCCCTGAAATTTACAAAAACGGTAAATTAGACGGAGTTATGACAATATCAGGAAATGAGGCTATTGAAAAGGCTAAATTTTTAGCAAAAAATAAAGGTATATTGGCAGGTATTTCATCAGGCGCAAATTTGGCTGCAGCATTGAAATTGTCAGAACAAAACCCTGATAAACTTATCGTTACGGTAATGTGTGACTTTGGTGAAAGATACTTATCTACGGAGTTATTTGACTAATGCTTGATAGAGTAATTTTTCATATAAAAGACGACATAAAAACAATTTACGAAAAGGATCCGGCAGCGAATAACATTTTAGAAGTTATTTTCTGTTATCCGGGGTTGCACGCACTTTTGGCGCACAGATTGTCACATAAACTTTATAAATGGAAAATACCGTTTATACCCAGATTTATATCGTTTATAATGCGAATTTTAACAGGTATAGAAATTCATCCGGGGGCTGAAATTGGCGAGAGATTTTTTATAGATCACGGAGAAGGTGTTGTAATTGGCGAAACTACAATTATTGGTAATGATGTTTTGATTTATCAACAAGTAACACTTGGCGGAACCGGTAAAGACAATGGAAAACGTCACCCTACCTTGATGGATGGTGTTATTGTAGGTGCCGGCGCTAAAGTTTTGGGTAACATTACACTTGGAAAACATGTAAGAGTAGGCGCAGGCTCTGTTGTTGTTGAAGATGTACCTGATTTTGCAACAGTTGTAGGCATTCCGGGGCGTATTGTTAAACAAAAATATTACGACGAAAACGGAACTCTAATGCATAACCGCATTCCGGATCCCGTGAAGTGCAAAATTCAACGTATGACGTATGAAATAAAAGAGATACAAGAAAAATTGGGCATAAAACACGAAATACCTCAAGATTCTTGTGATGATTAAAATTTGCACAAAAAAAGTTATCCAACCGAAAAGGGCACCTCTGGCATTCGCCAACCCGAAATTCATTCTTGCATATGCAATATTTGGATAACTTGTATATACATTATAACTCATTTATGTATTTTTGTCAAGTATTTGGCATGGCATGAATTTAAGTTATAATTGAGAAAGAGGTACTTTATGGATAATTACATATTAACTGAGTTTTCTATTTTTTATAAACGCCTAATGTATATTGAAATAACGCTAAAAAAGTTATTATATAAAAAATATAATGATGCACACGGTGAAGGAGCATTAAATATTGTTTATAGATACATTAGAGAAATCGAAAAACATAGAAACGAGAATAATAAGACTTTTTCGAAAATTTTTAATTCAAATAAGACAAATCAAGAAAAATTAGAGTTATTTTTTGATAAAATGTACCTTAGCGAAATTTTAAATTTATTTGCAAACAGAATTTTTTTAAAAAATAAAAAAATAGTAAATAATTTTTTCAGTATTCCGGTAAAGACAAATGAAACAACATCTCAAAAGAAACAAAAATACTTAAAAGAATTTCGTAATTGTATTGCTCACTTCAATCAAAAGAAATATTCTATAGATAAAACTAAGTATATTGATGCATTGATATATTTTGAAGGTATTTTAAATTGTAATTTAAATTTCAATTATGATAAGTTATCACAAATCAATAAAAATCGAAAATTATCATTAAAAGAAATACTTTATTTTATCTATCAAACAGACAATAGCTTATTCAGTGATGATAGACTATTAATTTCATTATTTGATGATATAGCGTTAATAAATGGATATTCTTTTATGGATTTACCACAGAGAAAATCTATTATTAGAGAACATTTCAGAATAAAAGAAAAAGAAAGAAATAATGAAAAAATACAAGAGTTAACTTTAGAAAATAGCTTTGAACAAGGAAAGTTAGATTTGAAATGAAAATTATAAATCAAATTGTTGAAGAATTTAAAAAAGACGAAAATATTGAAGCGATTGCTTTAGCAGGTTCTTTGGGTGCAAGTTCTTCTGATGAAATGTCAGATTATGATATTTATATATACTCGAATGAACCCATTGATATTGAATTTAGACAACAAATTGCAAAAAAATTCTCTGATAAATTTGAAGTAAATAATCAGTATTTTGAAACAGGCGATGAATGGATTTTGCGTGACAGTTCAAAAGTTGTCGATATTATGTACCGCAAACCTTCTGATATAGAGGGTAACATCAATTGGGTTTGGAAAAACCATAATGCATGCGTTGGTTATACAACTTGTTTTGTTTTCAACGTTAAAAATTCTATAATCTTTTACGACAAAAACAATTGGTATAAAAGTTTGCAAGATTCTGTCAGCGGAGATTATCCAAAAGAATTGCAACAAAATATTATAGCGAAAAACTTACCGCTATTGAATTTTAAACTTGTTGCCTCTTTTGTTGAACAGGTTGAAAAAGCAATAAAAAGAGAAGATTTAATTAGTGTAAATCATAGAATTTCAGCATTTTTGGCAAGTTATTTTGATGTCTTATTTGCAAAAAATAAAATTTTGCATTGCGGTGAAAAGAGATTAAAAAATTATGCACTAAATAACTGCAAGCTCTTGCCTAAAAATTTTGAAAATGATATAAATGATTTATTCACAAAAGAGAATAAAGTTACTATTTTAAAATCTTTAGCGAACAACCTTAAAGAAATAATTTAAAAAAGGAGTTAATAATGAAAAATTTATTAGTAATATCTTTAATTATTACAATGACAATGTTTATGACACCTGCATTTGCCGGAACTCATGGCAAAGACGGTAAAATTTCACCTAGAAGTGTTGGTGCTTGTGCTTGTTCTTTATTGGTATGGCCCGGAATTGGTCAAGCTATTAATGAACAATCTGTAGAAAAAGACGTTACACACGCTATTTTAGGTTTGACAGGTATTTTTAGATTTTGGTCAGCTTATGATGCTTTAATTGACCGTCAAGGCGGTGTTTGGCACCATAGAATTTAGTCTGAAAACTAATACTTAACATGAAAAGAGATTGAAATTTATCTAATCTCTTTTTTAATTGTAAATTCATGTAAATATACATGTTACATGTAGAATGTTTTTGGTATAAAATCTAACCAACAAGTAAGGAAAGTTGGGTGAAAATCCCTCGCTGGTCCGCAACCGTTAAAGTCGGAATGCTTATTTGTTTTCAACCTCGAGACAGGAATTGGAAATAAACTTTGATTGATTATTACCACATTCTGATTTTACAGACAAATAGCGTACCCTAATGGGAGTGTGTTTATATTACCCGTAACGTTGAATATACTAGACTATCACATATACAAGGAGAAAAAATGAAATTATCATCAATCGCTTTTCAAGCACCCCAAGCTACACAAGCACAACGTGTATCTAATCCGATTAAATCTGCCCCTAAAATGACTTTTAGAACATTAGATAAAGATGTTTTTGAAAAAAGTCCTAAAAAAGAATTTACAAATGAAGATGCTATGGCATTGATGAGAGAAGAACTTAAAGATGCAATGACAGAAAAAGAACTTGATAATTATATGAAAACTCTTGATGATGCTTGTAAACAGTTGGAAATTGAACCTAAAAATTTACCAATCAACGAAGAACACCCCGGAAATTTAACAAAAGACCAAAGACTTCAAATTTTTACATTGCTAAAATTTGACTCACTTTCAGAATTAGCTTAAATCTCCCATTCAAAAAAATTAGTGTTTATAAAAATAAGGAATTAGAAAAAATGAAAATTAATAATATCACCCCTCAATATTACATGAGTCCTGTTCAAGCTTCTTACGCCAAAAACGTAGAAAATAAAAAGCCTGAAACTCAACAAGCATTTTATCAAAATTCAAATGTAACCTCACCTTTTAAATCAGATGCCCTATCTCATTTAGCTTTCTTGGGTATTCAAAATTTAAAATATACTGCAAATGTAACTTTTAAAGGTAACACAGACAAAAAAGATAAAGGCTACGTTCAAGTTTACACAGGTGACGGCAAAGGTAAAACAACTGCAGCAATGGGACTTGCTCTACGAGCATTAGGTCAAGGTAAAAAAGTTGCAATAACTATGTTTACAAAAGGTGGCGATAATTATGGCGAAGTTAAAGCTTTCAACAAACTTCAACCTGATTTGAGAAAAAATCTTACACTAAATCAAGCCGGACTTGACAGAATCGTTTACACCTCAAATGAAAACGAAAACGACAGAATTATAATGCAAAAAGGCTGGGAAGATGCCAAAAAGATTATCAACAGTGGCGAAACAGATGTTGTAATCTTAGACGAAATGAACATCGCAATCGATTTGAACATGATTGACGAAAAAGATGTTCTTGAAACTATTAAAAATAAGCCCGAAAACGTTGAAATAGTTCTTACCGGCAGAAATGCACACCAAAGCATTATTGATGCCGCAGATCTTGTTTCAAATATTCAACCCGTTAAACATTATTGGAACAAAGGGGTTAAAGCAAGAGAAGGAATTGAATACTAAAAATTAAATTTTTAATTTTTGATTTTATAATTTTAATATTTTTTAGACTAATTTCTTAAGGCGCCAAATTTTTTATAAAAAATT
>URRM01000082.1 GCA_900550295.1 uncultured bacterium | reverse complement strand
AGCGAATGCTTTCAAGCGCTTCTATTATATTTTAATTATTAACAATAAGGAGCTAAAATGACACAACCTTATCAACAACAATTAAAAATCCGAACAGGTGTTTACGTATTTTTAAAAGAAACTATCAACCCTGTTGTATTATACTTTGACAATCCACAAGGTGCATTTGAAGAATTAAAACAAGCAATGAAATCTGCAACACCTGTTTTAGTTGACAAACAAGCTAACGGACCTGTTAAAAGATTGTGCGTAATTTCAAATCAAATTAGAGGCTTAGCATTACAAGATGAACAATACCAATAAAATTTTAATTGACGATATTGAAAACGCACCAAACAAATGTTTAGATATCGATTTTGATGAAGTTATTGAGGATATTCCATCAAAAGAACCAGTAAAAGCTCATCTAAAAATAAAATCACTTGGTGATTTTATTGAAATTACAGGAAATGTTAAGGCAAATTTAACTTTAGAATGCGATTTATGTTTGAAAGAATTTGAATATAAAATAAATGAAGAAATTGATGAAATGTTTGCTAAAAACGCATTACAAGAGGAATACGGACAAGAAACAGAAATCAAAGACGGACAATTTGTTACAGATTTAGAAGGTAAAAATGAAATAGATATTTATGATTTATTGTATCAATCTGTAATATTAAATATACCAAATAAAAAAGTTTGTGGTATAAATTGTAATAAAGGGGTTTTTCAAACAGATGAAGAATTTGTAGAAGAAGATCCTAGAATGGAAGTTTTTAAACATATAAAACTAGATAAGTAGAAAATAGAAAGGTATAGAGAAAATGGCAGTACCAAAGAAAAGAACAGGCGCAAGAAAACAAGCAACAAGACGTGCAAACTGGAAAGCAATTAAACCTGCAACAACAAAATGCTCACACTGTGGCGCAACAGTATTAGCACACACAGTATGTACTGAATGTGGTTACTACAAAGGAAAAGCAGTTAGCGTTAAATCTGCAGATTACGTAGATTCAGCAGAAGCTAAAAAACCTGCAAAAAAAGCTGCTGCAAAGAAAACAACTAAAAAAGCAGAAGCTCCTGTAGAAGAAGCTAAAGTTGAAGAAACGAAAGCTGAAGAAGTTAAAGAAGAAAAAACTGAAGAATAGTTTTAAAAAATCTTACAGAGGAAAAATGACAAGAATAGCTATTGATGCAATGGGCGGAGACCATGCTCCACACGAAATAATTGCGGGGGCGGTTTGGGCTGCTTATGAATATAATGTACCTATTGAACTTGTTGGTAAACAAGAGGACATTGAACGTGAATTGGATAAAATCAAAAACGAAGGTTTTTTATCTGATTGCGGTCATCGTGGTACAAAAAAACGTATCAATATTGACACTTCAAAATTAGATATAAAAATTACACACGCAGATGAAGTTATCGAAATGGGTGAACACCCTGGGCAAGCAATTAGAAAAAAGAAAAACTCTTCAATCGTTTTAAGCGTAAAAGCCGTTGCTGACGGTAGCTCAGATGCGTTGGTTGCAGCAGGTTCAACTGGTGCTGCGATGGCCGCAAGTTTATTCGGACTTGGCAGGATTCACGGTATCACAAGACCTGCAATTGCTGCAACTTTACCATCATTGAAAAAACCTATTGTTGTAATTGATGGTGGTGCAAATAGCGAATGTACTCCTGAAATGTTGTACCAATTCGCAATTATGGGTTCTTTATATTCTAAACAACTTCTTGGCATCAAAGAACCTCGTGTAGGCGTTTTGAACATCGGTTCAGAAGAAACTAAAGGTAACACTTTGGCTCAAGAAACTTACAAACTTTTGGAAGCTAACAAAGATAAATTTAATTTCGTTGGAAACATTGAAGGTAACAAACTTCTACTTGATACTTGCGATGTTGTTGTTTCTGATGGTTTCGTTGGAAACGTAACATTAAAAGTTACAGAAGGTGTTGCATCTCTATTATTTAGATTAATAAAAGAACAATTTGCCTCATCTATTTTCGGATGTGCAGTTGGGCTTATGGCAAAAATGTTCTTGAAAAAGATTTATCCAAGAATTAACTACGAAGAATATGGTGGTTCATTACTTCTTGGTGTAAAAGGTATCACTGTTATTTCTCACGGCAGAAGTAAAGCTTACGCAATCAAAAATGCAGTAAGAGTTGCTAAAGAAGCCGTAGAAACAGGGTTGAATAAAAAAATCACAGAATTAATCGGAGGCTAATTGAAAAAAGTAGCATTTTTATTTCCGGGACAAGGCTCTCAAGTGGTTGGAATGGGGCATGACCTTTTTGAAAATTATGAAGTTGGAAAAAAAGTTTATGATAAAGCAGATGAAGTTTTAGGTAGAAGTATATCTAAAATCTGTTTTGAAGGTCCTGAAGAAGAATTAAAACAAACAATCAACACACAACCTGCAATTTTAACAACATCAATTGCAGCACTGGAAGCATTCAAGTCAAAATGCAATATAAAACCTGCATTCACAGCTGGACACAGCCTTGGTGAATATGTTGCATACTATGCTTCAGGTGCAATTTCTCTAGAGAATGCATTAAAATTAATCCAAAAACGTGCTGAATTAATGGGCGCTACTAAAGGCGGTTCTATGGCAGCTGTTTTAAAAGCGGATGAATCATTAATCAGAGAATGTATGAATGCGGTTGATGGCTACGTTGATATTGCAAACTACAATTCACCTGCACAAATCGTAATTACAGGTGATGACGAAGCAGTAAAGAAAACTTGCGAACTTTTAACAGAAAAGGGAGTAAAAAGAGTTGTACAACTTGCGGTATCAGGCGCTTTCCACTCTCAATTTATGAAAGAAGCCGGTGAAAAATTTGCTGAATTCGTAAAAGATATTGAAGTTAAAGATACTGAAATTCCGGTAGTTACAAATGTAGATGCCGAGTTTACAACTTCAAACTTTAAAGAAAAAATGCCAAAACAAATTTATTCATCAGTTCACTGGTGTCAATCAATTGAAAAAATGATTGAAGCCGGAGTTGATACATTTATTGAGTTTGGTAATGGTACAGTTTTAGCAGGACTTAATAAAAAAATTAATCCGGAAGTTAAAACATACAACGTTTACGACAAAGAATCGTTAGAAGCAACGATTCAAAACTTAAATGAGGTATAAGATTATGAGTGAAAACTTAGCACTTGTAACAGGCGGTTCTAGAGGTATTGGTAAAGCGTGCGCTTTACATTTAGCTCAAGCCGGTTACAATGTCGTAATCAATTACGCAGGCAACGAAGAAGCTGCAAAACAAACAGTTTCAGAACTTGAAGCATTAGGTGTAAAAGCCGAAGCCGTTAAGTTTGATATTTCAAACCACGATGAAGCTCAAGAAGCAGTTGCTAAAATTATTGAAAAATACGGCAGAATTGATGTTCTTGTAAACAATGCAGGTATTACAAGAGATGGCTTATTCATGAGAATGAGCAAGGAAAATTGGGACGCTGTAATCAATACAAACTTAACAGGCGCATTCAATGTAACTCAACCTGTTATCAAAGTTATGATGAAACAACGTTCAGGCGCTATCGTTAACATGGCAAGCATCGTAGGTATCTATGGTAATGCTGGTCAAGCTAACTATGCAGCAGCAAAAGCCGGTTTAATCGGCTTCACAAAATCATTAGCAAAAGAATTAGCATCAAGAAATATTAGAGTTAACGCTGTAGCTCCAGGCTTTGTTCAAACCGACATGACAAAAAGCTTGGATTCAGCTCAAATCTCTGAACATATTCCATTAAAACGCTTAGGCGATGCTGATGATATCGCAGGTGCTGTAAAATTCTTGGCTGTTGATGCAACTTATGTTACAGGTCAAGTATTGCAAGTCGATGGTGGACTTACAATCTAACAATAATAACAACTTTACAAAAGAGTGTTAAAAATTTGCAAAAAAATATTTACTTAATATAATATAGTTATAGAAAGTAATAGATGTTACAATAAAAAATGAGGAAAAAAACAATGAGTACATTAGAAAAAGTAAAAAAAGTAGTTGTAGATCAATTAAGCGTTGATGAAAGCTTAGTAACTCCAGAAGCTAGTTTCACAGGCGACTTAGGTGCTGACTCTTTAGACACAGTTGAATTAGTTATGGCTTTCGAAGAAGAATTCGGTTGCGAAATTCCTGATGAAGAAGCTGAAAAAATTCAAACAGTTCAAGATGCAGTAAACTACATTGAAGCTCATTCTTAATTGGATGAATAAAGTTTAAGAAAAAGAGGGTCGGTCATTTTCTTATGATTAACCCTCTTTTAATGTAAATATGAGGTATAAAATTATGGAAAAAAGACGAGTAGTTATAACAGGTATCGGTGCAGTTACACCTTACGGTTTAGGCGCTGAAAATTTCTGGGAAAATGTTAAAAACGGCGTAAGCGGTATTTCATTAGCTCCGGAAAACAGAATTGACAGAGAAAAACAATCAACATACATCTATGGTATCGTTCCTGAATACGATGAAACTAAATTTTTAGATCCAAAAGAAGTTAAACGTTTAGATAGATTTGTAAAATACGGCGTTACTGCAGCAACAGAAGCTATGGAACAATCAGGTTTGGATATTTCTAAAGAAGATCCTTACAGATGTGGCTGTTTAGTTTCTGCAGCTGCCGGTGGTTACAGCACAATCGAAGAAAACCACTTAGTAATGTTAAAACGTGGCGATTACACAAAATGTTCTCCATTCACAGTTCCGGCTATGATTGTAAACATGGTTGCAGGTAAAATCGCTATTAAATTTGGTTTAAAAGGCGTAAACAAAGCAATTGTTTCAGCTTGCGCTTCATCTAACCATGCAATTGGTGATGCATTCAGAACAATTCAATACGGCGAAGCTGACGTTATAGTTACAGGTGGTTCAGAAGCTACAGTTTGTAACATGGGTGTTGGTGGATTCTCTTCAGCAAGAACACTTTCAAAACGCAACGACGAACCAACTAAAGCTTCAAGACCTTATGATATTGATAGAGATGGTTTTATCATGAGTGAAGGCGCTGGCGTATTAGTTGTTGAAGAATTAGAACACGCTAAAAAACGTGGCGCTAAAATCTTGGCTGAAATCGTTGGTTACGGTCAAACTTGCGATGCATACGATATGGTAGCTCCGGATCCAACAGGCGCTGCTGCTGCAAAAGCTATGGAATTTGCCCTAAAAGATGCCGGTATAAAACCTGAAGATGTTGATTACATCAATACACACGGTACAAGTACACACGTTGGTGATATCGGTGAATCTTTAGCTATCGCTACAGTTTACGGTGATCAATCTAAAAATAAACACTTGATGGTAAGCTCAACTAAGAGTATGCATGGTCACTTGTTAGGTGCAGCCGGTGCTGTTGAAGCAATCGCTTGTATTAAAGCTATTAATGACGGCATTGTTCCTCCAACAATCAACCTTGAACATCAAGATCCTGAAGTTGCAGACTTAAACTATGTTCCAAATAAAGCTGTTAAAGCTGATTTGAAATACGTTTCATCTAACTCTTTCGGCTTTGGCGGTCACGATGCAACATTAATCTTCAAAAAATACGAAGACTAATTTTTAATTAGTTAGTAATAAACGAAAATCAGGCGGGATTTTCTAACGAAAATCCCGCCTGATTTATATTAATTTTAAATTTTAAAACCAATTACATAGATTATCTTTGCAAAGAACAGAATTCAAATCATCTAAAACATCTTTTCTTGTTAAATTAAAGGTTAAAGGTGAAATAGAAATTTTATTTTGACGAATTGCATAAATATCAGATTTTTCATTTTCTTTTTCTGTTGACAACTTTCCTGCCATCCAGTAATATGTTTTACCTCGAGGATCAATACGTTTTTCGTAATTGTCTGTAAACATTCTTCCGCCCATTTCAGTCACAACAATACCGTTTATTTCATCTTGAGGAATTCCCGGAACATTGATATTCAAAATTGATTTTTCAGGGAACTTAAAATCTTTAAGTTTAGGAATAAGGCTTTTGATAAAAGTTGCAGTAAAGGTAAAATCTTCAAATTCAGGTTTGTAAGAATTTAGAGATACTGCAATACTTGGAATATTCATCATTGCACCTTCAATAGCACAACTTACAGTACCTGAATAGATAACATCATGCCCTAAGTTAGGACCGTGGTTAATACCGGAAATAATAATATCTGGTTTTTCTTCATCTGACAAAACTGCATTTACACCAATTTTTACACAGTCCCCAGGAGTGCCGGAAACAGCCCAAGAACGTTTTGAACCATAAAGAGGTCCAAGTTCCTCAACTCTTAAAGGAGAGTTAAGTGTAATTGAGTGTCCTGCAGCAGAGCGTTCTTGATTTGGTGCAATTAAATATACATCATAAGAAGAGGAAAGAGCTTCACAAAGAGATTTAATCCCATTTGCATAAATACCATCATCGTTAGAAATTAAAATGTTCATTTTAGACTCCTTTAGTTGCTAGATAATTATAATAAAACAAACATAAAAAGTCGACAATTAGCCGATTTAATAGGGACTTTTGGCTGAAACTTAACAAATGCAATAAAAAACTTGCAAAAATAAAATTATGGAGTAGAATAAGGATGTCGGGTGAGCTTGCTCGATATACAAATTAAATATCGCGGGGTAGAGCAGCCTGGTAGCTCGTCGGGCTCATAACCCGGAGGTCGTTGGTTCAAATCCAGCCCCCGCAACCATTTATTTTAAAGGGTTTTAGCTAGTTGCTAAAGCCCTTTTTAGTATAAAAATCGGTGTATTTTATTGTAATTTGACTTGCAGTTTAAGTATAACTAGACACTTAAAATTAAAATGTCTGACACTTAAAATTAAAAATTTCAAA
>URRM01000081.1 GCA_900550295.1 uncultured bacterium | reverse complement strand
AATTAGCCACAATTTCGCTACGGCTTGCCCCTACTTGAGGCATTTTTAGCTCGCTCATTTTTAACTTCTCCTTACTGAAAAACTATACATGCAATGAAGACATAATAGATACAATTTGGGCCCCATATATATATAAATTAAATTCATTAAATCTTAGTGACTCCAACCGTCTGGAAGTTCTTTTTTAGAATATTCTATCGGCTTTTTAGGAGCTTCTGCTAATTTTTTATCCAAATATGCTATTGTTTCAGGAAAATTTTGTTGCAAGTATTGTGAACGTATACCCAAAACTTCATGAGTTTTTGCTGTTGTCAAAAGAGCGTTTGATTCTGCAATTGTTTCTTTTTTACCACCAATTTCACCATTATAGTGAGTTTCGTGGTTGATAAAGTATGCTATGTGATTTCTTTGAGCATCTGGATATGCCTTGTTAAAGGCTTTCTTTTCTTTTTCATAAATTTGATTGAATTTTTTATCATTAAACAAAGCGTTTTCAATAGTTTCTTTCTGTTTTTTCATATCAACGTCTTTTACATCACAAGCGTGACCTAATTCGTGCAAAATTACGAATAAATCGTTGCCTGTTACAATTTTACGTTCTGCTTCAGTCGTTTGAGAGTAAGAACTTAAAACATCAGGAATACCAACCAATTTATTTGTTGATTGTTTTAGTTTGAATAATTCTTCACCAGGCATTTGTTTCAAAACATTCAAAATTGGCTCTTGCATGCCAGAAATATCATCAAAAAGTTCAAATTTTGTAGTTCTTTCAGGATTTTCAAGGTCTTTTACATTAATTCCATAACCCTTTTCAGGCATTGTAATTTCATATTTGTGACCGTTTTTAGCCGAAATAAATTTTTTATCATTAACAATTTCAAAAGATTCACTATTATTTAAAAGAACCTTACCATTTTTATCTGTAATTTTGTAATCAACGATTCTGTTACCTTGAGGGTCATCTTCATATAAATATTGAGTTCTAACCCCTAGAGGTGATGTCATGTCCTTTTTAATTGTTGTAATACCAGTTTTTTTATCAACTTTTGCTGATGAAACTTCTTTAACTTTGCCATTTGGCATAACATGTTTGATATTAAAAATACCTTTTACATCTGAAGGTTCAGTATATTCAGTTCTTTGAAGTTTACCATTTTTATCTTTCACAAGTCTGATTTCGTGAGTTACAATACCCCTACCTTTTGCATTAACTTCATAACGAGTTTTTGCGGTAGTGTTATTTCTGTAATCATCAACTTTTTTAATTTGATATTCTTTGCCGTTTTGAGATTTATAATGAGTCAAAGATTCAAGAGCATAACGATTAAGTTTGCTATCCATAACCTCTTTCATTGTAATATCATTATTTTTTACAACAGATTTTGTAAAATCATCATCATCAACTACACCTTTTTTAACTGCAACAAGTGTGTAATCACCTTTTGAATATTCATCTCTTGCAAAAGTAACTTCTTCTAAGCCCTTTTCACCAAGAGTTTTAACCATATCATTAACTTTGTCTGCTAATTTTTTTGTATTAATTTTTGTTGGTTCTTGAACAGTTTTGATGATATTTTTACCAGTTAATGGAGTGTCAATAAGTTGTACCACTCTTTTGATATCTTTAGGCTCCATGTGATAAACATCAGCTACTTCGCTTGATGTCAGAAATTTCAAGTTATCTTTTTTATCTTTTTTTGTTGCAATATCAGCAATGTCCTTAACTGTATCATAAGGAAGAGCAAGAATATTTCTCAACCCCAATTGGCTGATATTATTTTGTGGTGCTAATTTTTGAGCAAATTCACACTTTTTAGGGTCTTCTTCTAAAGACTGTTTAATACCTTCCAATACTTGCGGATAACGGAATTTATTTGTTCTTCCATCAGTTTCTTTTAGGTTTGAAAGAGTTTTCAACACAACATCAGGTGTCAAATTCTTTTCAAATTTGTCCTTTTTTAAACCTGTATCTTTAACTTTAGTTGTCTGTTTTTTTAGTTCGGTTCCCACAACTTGTGGTGTATTTACTCTATTTATTTCCATTTATTAATCACCGTTTTTCTAACGATTTTATTTTACTATGTTTTGTTTATTTGAACAAATATTCTGACAATTTTGCGATTGTTTTTGGGAAGTATTGTTGCAAATATTGAGAACGAGCCGCAATATCATTTTGTGTATTATATGAATTTAACAATGCATTTGATTCTGCAACAGTTTCTTCTAAACCACCTCTTGAACCTGAATAGTGTTCTTCAATATCAATGAAGTAGTTAATATGATCTCTTTGAGCGTTCGGAAAAGCTTTGTTAAATTCAGCTCTTTCTTTATCATAAACCTTTTGAATGTCTTCTGTTCTTGTTAAAAGGCTATTTCCTCCATTGTTATCTTTTGAGTGACCTAATTCGTGCAATACAGAATAGAAATCATCTACGATATCAATTTCTTTATTATCCGGCCAATAACAACAATCCTCTAGTTTATCAACACCTTTTAAGATATTTGTTGTATCTTTTAAAGAAATCAATTCTTCTCCTGGGAACTTTTTCAATAGGTTAAGCATTGATTTTCTGTTACCTTTCAAAAGTCTTCCTAGGTTCAAATCATTTTTATTACCTGTATTTCTTTCTTTTACAGTCAATGTATTTTTGTCATCACTTACGGTCATTTCATAAACTTTACCGTTTTTAGATGAAATGAAATGATTATCATCAACAACTTCAAATGATTGAGAGTAATCTAATAATTTTTTACCTTTTTCATCAGTAATTTTGTAATCAATAATTCTATTACCTTGAGGATCATTTTCATATAAATATTGAGTTCTTGTACCGTCTAATGATTTCATATCACGTTTTACGGACACAATACCTGTTTTCTTATCAATTTTACCTGATGAAATTTGTTCAACTTTGCCATCCGGATATGTGTATTTGATATCGTACACACCTTTAACTTCAGATGGTGTCATAAATTCTGTTCTTAATTTTTTGCCGTTTTTATCTTTTACGATTCTAACTTGGTTTTCTACATTTGGATAGCCTTCATCATCAATGTAAGAACGAACTGAAGAAATTGTATTATTTCTAAAATCGTTTGTTTTTCTCAATTCGTACATCTTACCGCTTGCAGAAGTATATTCTACAGTTTTATCTACAGCAAGTCTATTCAAATTTTTGTCTAATAATTCAGATTTTGTAGTGCCAAAAAGAGTTTTACCTGTGATAACATATCCATTTTGAGGATCGTAAATATCTCTTTTGAATGAAACTTTATCTAAAGATCTTTCACCACATGACTTTTCCATTTCAGAGATTTTTGTACCTAATTTTTTCAAATCAAGTTCTTTATTTTGCGCAATGTTAATCATTTCATTTGGCGCAAGTGTTGTTTCTGTTAATGGTCTGATTCTTTCTAAATCAGCAACAGGAAGCGCTGAAAATTTAATCAAGTGACTGCTTGAATATTTTGGATTACCGTTTGCTTTATTCTTTTTAGAAAATTCATTTACAACAGCTAAAGAGTCTGCTTTTCCGTAAGAAATTTTAGCTAAATCTTTGCCCTTCATATTAGATAAGTGAGCCATTTCTTTTAATGGTTCTAATCTTGCAGGTTCTCTATCCACATTCTTCAAAATTTGCATAATGTGTTGAGGGTTATAAACAGATTTGCCGTTTTTATCTTTAATACTTTCCAACTCATTTGTAAAACCAACTCTGTCATATGGAGCCTTTTCAAATGTATCTTGTTTTGGTTCGTAACTAATAGTAGGAGTTGCTTTACCTAGCTTACCACTCTTACCCTTTCCTCTTGGTCTGTTCAGTTGTTGAACTTGAGTAACATCATAAGCAGATACACTTTGAATTGCCATTTTTTAACACACACTTTCTTTGTTGAGTAAACTATGTTGGCTTAAAAGCATGTAAATATTATTTTTTGCCATGTTTTAAATCTTTTGTAACATGTCTTAACGCTATATTTTTGTAATAACTTTACAAAATAGAATAAGTTTGGTAAAATGTAGACATAAGTTTCTTTAAAAAGAGAACAGGACATCCTGTTCTCTTTTTATAATAAAGGATAGGGGCTATGAAAGAAGAAGTTAATAGACACGAAATTTTAGAAAAAGTTATGCCACTTGTAGAAAATACTGCAATGAGATTTAATTTGGTGCCTGTAGAAGTTGATTTCACAAAAGAAAACCATCGTTGGTATCTTAGAATTTTCTTGTTTTCATACGACCACCCAGTTAATCTTGATGACTGCGAGAATGTTACAAGAAGTATTCAAGACTTTTTAGACGAATTAATCCCTTGCAAATACTATCTTGAAGTATCTTCTCCGGGGTTAGACAGAAAATTCAAATCAGACAAAGAATATTTAATTTTCAGAGGAAGAAATGTAAGCATCAAGCTAAAACAGCCACTAGAAGGTGAAACAGAACAAATTTTCAAAGCCAAATTGGTTGATTACGACGAAAGGGAAGGAATTACAATTATAAGACTTGAAGACGAAAAAGAAATGGTTTTACCACTTAGTGCCATAAAATCAACAAAATTATATTTTGAATAGACTATAAATACACTGCATCAAGTGTGGTTTGACAGAAAAATACAAAATCGAAAGGAAATAAGACATGATTAAAATCGGAACAGCATTGTTTGAAGCATGCGAAGAACTTGAAAAAGAACGTGGAATTTCTAAAGACGTACTTATTGCATCATTATGTGATGCAATGGTTGCAGCTTACAAGAAATCTATGAAATGTAAAGAAGCAGCTAATATTGAAGCTATCTTGGATGAACAATCAGGCGAAATCGGTGTTTTCTGCACAAAAGTTGTTGTAAAATCAGTTGAAGACGGTATGGAAGACGAACAAATTTCTTTAGCAGAAGCAAAAGAAATTGACGAAGATGTAGAAATCGATGACGAAGTTAAAATCGAAGTTACACCTGAACAATTCGGACGTATCGCAGCTCAAGCAGCAAAACAAGTAATTACTCAAAGAATTAGAGAAGCAGAAAGAAACTTAGTGTTAAACGAATTCCTAGACAAAAAAGGTACTTTGATTACAGGTATTATCCAACGTGTTGAAAACAGAAATGTTATTGTCAATATTGGTAAAACAGATGCTATTATGCCTCTAAAAGAACAAATTCCTGGGGAATATTACAAACCTGGTAACAGAATCAGAGTTTTCGTTGTAAACGTAAAAGAAACAACTCGTTTACCACAAGTAATCGTTTCTCACGCTCACGCAGAAATCGTTAGAGAATTATTTGAACTTGAAGTTCCTGAAATTGAAGATAATATTGTAGAAATTAAATCAATTTCTCGTGAAGCAGGTTACAGAACAAAAATCGCAGTTTGGTCAAATGATCCTGAAGTTGATTCAGTAGGCGCTTGTATCGGACCTAGAGGCTCTAGAATTCAAACTATCGTTAATGAATTGAAAAACGAAAAAATTGATATCGTTAGATATTCAGAAGATCCTGTTGAATATATCGTAAACGCTTTATCTCCTGCAAGAGTTGTATCTGTAGACATTTTGGCTAACGATGAAAACGCTCACGAAGCAATGGTAGTTGTTCCTGACGATCAATTATCACTTGCAATTGGTCGTGAAGGCCAAAATGTAAGATTGGCTCACAAATTGACTGGTTGGAAGATTGATATTAAATCAGTTTCTCAAATGGAAAGAGCAGAACAAGAAGCTCAAAGAAACTATGAATATCAAGACGAACCTGTTGAAGAAGAAAAAAATTACGATGAAGACGAAATCAACGAAGAAATTGCTGAAGAAATGAATCAACAAGGTGTTGATGAAGAAGATATGGTTCAAGAAGAACAATCTGAAGATTCAGTAGAAGAATAATATGTTTTATGTGGCGCAAATTTTCAATTTGCGCCATTATATATGTAGGAGGTTAAAATGAAAAAGGTATTAATAGTATTATTTGCTTTATTCTTAGGTTTGCAAGTTAACGCAGCAACAACTACAACCACTTCAACTTGGAATCAAGCTGCAATGCAAAAAAAATTAAACAATATTGCATATATTTTGATTAAGAAAAACAACTTGCCAAGCGGTATTACAATTAAGGTTTCAACAGGTGCAGAAACAAACGCTTATTCAAACATTGATAAAGAAATCTATGTTTACAAAGGATTATTAGAATTAACATCTGACGATGCTGAATTAGCGGCTGTTTTGGGACACGAAATGGGACACATTATTAACGGTCACAGTGCAAAACAATCTATCTTAAATTCAGTAATCGCAAACATTGCAGGCTCTGTAAAAACAGAAACAACAGGTCAAGCAATTGGTGTTGCAGCAGCTCAACAAATGTCTACAACAAAATTAAGCAGAAAAGATGAATTTGAAGCAGACGTTACAGCAATCGACTTAATGGTAAATGCCGGATACAACCCACTAGCAATGGTTTCATTGTTAAATAAGATGAATAACGGTTCAAACTTTGATTTGATTGCATCACACCCATCAAGCGAAAAAAGAATCATGAATGCATACGATTACATTGCATACACATACCCAACATTGGCTAAAAAAGGCTATAATACAACAGCATACAATAATGCATACAAATTAATCAGCTTAAATATTGAAGAAAGAAATGCAAGTCCAAAATTGTTGAAAAAATACCAAAAAGAACAACAAAAATTGAAAAAAGACAAAATTAAACGTGCTAAAAAGATGTTGAAAGCCGGTAATGCTTGGACAACATCATACGCAGTAATAAATGCTATGAGCCAAGAAAACGAACAAACAACTCAATCAGAAAAATAATGATTTTATAGAATAATAACAAAGAGGCGCCGGGTTTTTCA
>URRM01000080.1 GCA_900550295.1 uncultured bacterium | reverse complement strand
TGAAAACTTCGGCGCTTATTATATGTTGCGTGAATGCTCTGCCGACTCCACATCGGCTTACACATCATTATCTAACCACAATATTTACTAATTTTTTAGGTACAACGATGACTTTAACAACTTGTTTGTCAGCGGTTGCATCTTTAACCTTTTGACTTTCAAGAGCTACTTTTTTCAACTCTTCTTGGTCTAAGGCTTCGTCTACTTCAATTTTGTCACGAACTTTGCCGTTAATTTGAACAACTAATGTGATTGAACTTGCTTTTGCAAGGTTTTCATCATATTCACACCATTTTTCGTCGTGGATTGAAGTTTTTGCACCCAATGAAGTCCAAACTTCTTCAGTCATATGTACGGCAACCGGTGACATTAATTTCATTAATGTTAGTATTGCAAAACTGAATATATTTTTGTCTTCATCGTTCCATTGAGCTTTGTTTGTCCAATCAGAAATGTAATTTGCTAATTCTCTGTATTTAGAAATTACAGTGTTAAATTGGAAGTCGTTAGCGATGTCGTTTGTGATACCTTTGATTGAAATATGAACCATACGAACTAAATCATCATTAGCTTTTGTACGAGTTTCAGGTACTTTGTAATCAAAAGTAATTTTATCTTGGTTAGTTGAAACCAATCTCCAAACTCTGTTTAAGAATTTGTAGCAACCTTCAACACCTGCATCTGACCAGTCAAAATCTCTTGCCGGAGGTGAGTCTGAAAGAATGAATGTTCTTGCTGTATCAGCTCCGTAGTTTTTAAAGATTTCATCCGGATCTACAGTGTTACCTTTAGATTTAGACATTTTAGAGCCGTCTTTAAGAACCATACCTTGAGTTAACAAGTTTTTGAATGGTTCATCAAAACCTACAAGTCCTAAATCGTGTAATGCTTTTGTAAAGAATCTTGAGTATAACAAGTGAAGAATAGCGTGTTCAATACCGCCTACATATTGGTCAACAGGTAACCATTTGTCAACAAGTTCTTTATCAAAACATTTTTCAGCATTTCTTGCGTCAGAATAACGTAAGTAATACCAACTTGAACACATGAATGTATCCATTGTATCTGTTTCTCTAACGGCATGTCCACCACAAACAGGGCAAACAGTATTTTTGAATGTTTCTGATGTTGTAATTGGTGATTTACCTACAACAGAGAAATCAACATCTTTTGGCAATAACACAGGAAGTTGATCTTCCGGAACCGGTTGAATACCGCATTTGTCGCAATATACAACAGGGATTGGAGCGCCCCAATATCTTTGACGTGAAACTAACCAGTCACGAAGTCTGAATTGAGTTTTGAATTCACCAAATCCGTTATCAACAGCGAATTGTGTTATAGCTTTTTTTGCATCAACATTTTTCATTCCGTTAAATTCGCCTGAATTCACCATTACACCTTCTTCGGTGTAAGCATTTGTCATTTCATCAACATTTAATTCGCTATCTTTAGGTGAAATAACAACTTTCATTGGTAAGTTATATTTTTTAGCGAAAGCAAAGTCACGTTCATCGTGAGTAGGTACAGCCATTACAGCTCCTGTACCGTATTCTACTAAAGCATAATCAGCTGTCCATAGAGGAAATTTTTCTCCGGTAAATGGATTGATAGCGTGAGTTCCTAAAGGAACACCTGTTTTTACTCTGTCTGTAGAAAGTCTTTCAATTTCAGTTAATTTACGAGCGTTGGCTCTATATTCTTCAACAGCTTGTTTATTTTCTTCTGTTGTAAGAACTTCAATGTCTTTATATTCCGGTGCTACAACAAGGTATGTAATACCAAAAGCTGTATCAGGACGAGTTGTGTATACCGGAATTTCCATATCTTTTTCTGCAACTTTGAATTTTAAAATTGCACCTTGTGATTTACCAATCCAGTTCGCTTGCATTGTTTTAACGTTGTCACCCCAACCATCAAGTTTGTCAAGGTCTTTAAGAAGTCTATCTGCATAATCTGTGATTTTCAAGAACCATTGTGATAAGTATTTCTTTTCTACAATGCTATCACATCTCCAGCATTTGCCGTCGATAACTTGTTCGTTTGCAAGTACAGTTCCGCAACTGTCACACCAATTTACAGCAGCTTCTTTTTTGTAAGCTAAGCCTTTTTTGTATAGTTGTAAGAATAACCATTGAGTCCATTTGTAGTAATCAGGTTTGCAAGTTGTAACTTCTCTATCCCAATCATAAGATAGTCCCAACATTTTAAGTTGTTTTGTCATGTAGGCAATGTTTTCATCTGTCCAAATTTCAGGGTTAGCACCGTGTTTCATTGCTGCATTTTCAGCAGGTAAACCGAAACTGTCCCATCCCATTGGATGTAGAACATTGAAACCTTGCATTTTTTTGAAACGTGCAATTACGTCAGTAATTGTATAGTTTCTAACGTGTCCCATGTGAAGCTTTCCGCTTGGGTATGGGAACATTGACAAAGCGTAATATTTAGGCTTGTCACTGTCATTTGGAGTATGGAAAGTGTGATTTTCTTCCCAATACTTTTGCCATTTTTTTTCTATTTCTTGTGGAAAGTATTCTTTATTCATTTTTTTCCCTTCATAATTACTGTATAAATTTATTTTACCATGATAAAATAAATTAGAATATAGAATATTAAAAAGAGGTAAAATTTATGCAAATTGGTGTAGATATTGAAGATAGCAACAGATTTGAATATCGCTCAAAACAACTTTTAGACAAAATTTTCACACATAAAGAACAAGAATATTGTTTGGCTCAAGCAAAACCTTCTCAACATTTTGCAGGTAAGTTTTGTGCAAAAGAAGCTTGTATTAAAGCTCTTCAACAGTATGGTATTACCGGAGTTTATTTAACTGATATTGAAACATATCACGATAAAAACGGATGTCCAAAACTTAGACTATTGAAAAAGATTTCTAAAAACCTTCGTTTTAAGTTGAGTATCTCTCACGATAAAACAAAGGCAATTGCGCTTGTTATTGCTAAATAAATGTGTAAGCTTATGTAAAGTCAAACACATGGTGACGATGAGTCTGCAGAGCGTTGACGTAACATAATATAAGCGACTTAGGAACGCAGGACTAATGTCCGAGTATCACAGAAGCAAAAAAGCGTAAGCTTATATGAAGTTTAAAACAAAAAGCGGTTCGTTACACAAACCGCTTTTTGTTTATTCCTATTTTTATTCAAAGTCAATTATGCTTCTTTTTTCTTTTTGTTTTCATCATCAACATTTGTTTCATCTACAGCTGAAGGATTAGTATTTGTAGATTCTGGAGCTTCTGCAACTTTAACATCTGCTTTGTCTGTTACGTCTTTATCAGCGCTGTTAATAGTGTCTGATAAATCGCTAACAACAGTGCTCGCATCAGTTGTTACATTAATAGCCATACCATTGTTGTTTGCAACGTTTTGTGCAGTGTTCATTTGGTTAGCAGAAACTTGGCTTAATTGGTTTGCTGCATTCATACCGGCTTTACCGATTTTTCTGTTTTGTGAACCAAATAATGAACCTAAAGATGCTCCAATGCTAGCTCCGGCTACAACGCCACCAATTTGACCTGCTAAAATTTTTGTAGATGCATTAGTTTCATTCGCTGCAATTTGTTCACCAAGTTTTCCTGCAGTGGCAGCTCCTATGCCTGTTTTTTTGCTGTAATTTTCAATGCCTTTGTTGGCAATAGCAGTACCAGCGGCTTTACCACCAAAATATCCGGCAATACCACCTGCTAAACTACCTAAAGTGGCAGCAATTTTACCTGCTTTAGCACCTTTGTTGTATAGTTTCTTTGATAAATCAAAAGTTTCTTTAGATAATTCTGTACCCTTTTGGGCTTCTTTATAACTAATATTTGTAATTTTGCCAAGAAGTTCTAATTCACTCATTGTTTCTGTTGTTTCTGTTGTTAAATCTTCTGCAACTGTAGCTTTTGTTTCAATTTCTGCTGTTCCTGCAGCTACTACATCGCCAATTTCACCTTGTAAACCTTCAGCTTTAGCAACATCATCTTCTGTTGCTTCACCTGATTCAATTTTGTCGTTAACTGTTTCCAATTCAGTTTGTTTTTTCTCAACTTCTGCGTTCATTTCTTCCACAGTTTTTTGAACTTCAGCTTGTTCTTCTTCAGCTTGGGTTTGAGTTTCTGTTGCTGCATCTTGTTTTTCTAAAATTAAATCTGAGAATTGACTAATTTCTTCAAGTGAAACATTCATAATTTGAATGCTTTCATTAGTCTTTGCTGTGAATTGTTTAACCATTGATTTTAAGCTTGCGCCTTCTTCTTCAAGTTGTTTTTTAAATTCTGCAGCATCTTGAATTTTTGATTCATATTCAGATGCATCAATAGCTTGAGCATCATCTGTAACAGCGTATTCAACATCTTTTTCATCAGCAGATTCAGAAGTTACTTCTTTTGTTTCTGTTTCTGACAAAGTTGTTTCGGCTTTATTGTAAACGTCATCAGGAACTTTAAAACCATTTTGTTTCATTTCCACAATTTGATTTGGAGAGTAATTATTCCAATTTATACCTTGAACCATAAATACACACTTTCTAATTTTCTACCTGTATTTTATATTACGGTAAGGGTGAAAAGAAACTTTAGACATGCTTTTAGGTATATTTACAATTTGTTACATTTGTTTGTGCTAATATTTAATTACTAAAAAGAAAAGGAAGTATAGATATGGCACTAACAGTATATTTAGGTATAGACGTAGGTTCAGTTACAACAAAGTTAGCTTTGGTTGATGAAAATGGCAAATACGTTGATAGTTATATGTTAAGAACAGCTGGTAAACCGGTTATGGCGGTTCAAGAAGGTTTGAAACACTTGAAGGCTCAAGCTACACAAGAATATGACGTAAAAGGTGTTGGTACAACCGGTTCAGGTCGTAACTTGGCAGGTGCTTTAGTTGGTGCAGATATTATTAAAAATGAAATTACAGCGCACGCAGTTGCTGCAAGTGTAAATATTCCGGGAGTACAAACAATTCTTGAAATCGGTGGACAAGATAGTAAAATCATTATTTTACGTGACGGTATTGTTACAGATTTTGCAATGAATACTGTTTGTGCAGCAGGTACAGGAAGTTTCTTAGACCACCAAGCTCAAAGATTGAATGTTCCAATCGAAGAATTTGGTGATACAGCATTAAAATCTACAAATCCTGCTCGTATTGCCGGTCGTTGCGGCGTATTCGCTGAAAGTGATTTGATTCACAAACAACAATTGGGTTACCCTGTAGAAGATTTATTATACGGATTATGCCAAGCTTTAGTTAGAAACTATTTGGCAAACTTAGCATTAGGAAAAGATTTGTTACCAACAATTTCTTTCCAAGGTGGTGTTGCAACTAACAAAGGTATGGTTAAGGCATTTGAAGAAGAATTAAAAACAAAAATTGTAGTTCCTGAAAATCACCAAACAATGGGTGCTATCGGTGCTGCACTATTGGCAATGGAAAATCACCAATACACTGAAAAACCAACAACATTTAGAGGTTGGGAAGTAGGTGATATGCATTTTGCATCAATTACTTGTGATTGTAACGGATGCTCTAACCAATGTGAAGTTATTACTATTGTTGAAGGTATGGATGAACACAATCATCCGCATTACGAAAATATCAAAGATATTCAAGGTAATATTATTGCACGTTGGGGCGGTACTTGCGGACGTTGGGATATTGCTTAATAGGCAAACTTGAAAAAGAGAGAATAAAATGAATTCGGATAATCACCAATTTAAAAATTTTCTGATAGTTATTATTGTTGTTGTCGGATTGATTTTGTATTTTATGATTAACCCAAGCCTTTTTGGTAATATACAGAAAAAAGGTGCTTTGAAGCTGTCTTCTCAAAAACCTTGGCAAGAGGAACTTGAAGATGAAGACGACACTATTGACGATGTTGATATTCATCTGGAATATCCTGAAAACGAATTCAAAAAGGAAGAAGCAAACAATCCTTTTGAAAAATTTAATAAAGAAGAAGTTGATGAATATTGGGTTACAGGAAGTGTTCCCATTAATCCAATGACTGATTTGAATTACAAAAAAAGAAGTGAAATTTATCAGTTAAGAAAAAACTATGTTGAAAAAACAATCTTTAAAAACAGAAACTATGTCCCAACCGAAGAAGTTTTTGGACAAATCGTTGACAAAAAACCTTGGTTAAGTATAGAAGCTCTTACTTGTACAGGCAGAGGTGTAAAAGCAAATATAGGTTTATCAGAGGAAAGTCGTTATATAAACAATCCTACAATGCTTGTCGGACTTGATAGACTAAGTTTTGATGATAAAGATAAAAAAGACTGTACACCTGTTGATTATTTGATTCCGATAAAGATTAATTATTCAAAAGATGAAAATACAATAAAAGTTATTTTTGAGGTTTCGGCATATAGAGGAAATCTTGGTCATACATTCTTGTTAAAAGGGTTGAATGCCAGAGATTTAGGGTTTAAATTTGCATATGCGGATGTTCTGAAAAATACAGTATTTACGCAAAAAGAAAATGTTTCAACAAATATTTATGCGTTTAAAGATTTTATTCATTTAGGCAATGCTTGTGGCGTTCAAGGCGGATGCAACAACGGTTCACCTCTTCAAAATGAATTGAAATTTACTACAATGGCATATCCTGCAACAATTCATATGAAATTATGGAAAAAAATGCCTAAAAATAAAGATGTAAAACCTGATATTAACTATTTGATAATTTTAAGATAATATCTTATAATCTACAAAAAGGAGAAATTTATGAATATAGTTGGAATTTTAAAAGAATTTGTAACTTGGTTTTATATGTTAGGAATCGTTTTTGTTGTTTCTTACTTAATCGGTTCTATTCCAACAGGTTACATTATCGTAAAAGCCAAAACAGGTAAAGATATTAGAGAAGTAGGTTCTGGTTCAACCGGTGCAACAAACGTAAAAAGAGTTTTGGGTACTCCATACTTCTTTATAGTAATGCTATTAGATGCTCTTAAAGGAGCAATCCCTGTAATTTTAGCAGTAATGTTTGCTCACTTTAAAGCTGAGTCGGGTATTCCTGCCGTAGTTGCGGCTGTTGCTGTAATTATCGGTCACAGTAAATCTATTTACCTTGCTTTTAAAGGTGGTAAATCTGTTGCAACCGGTGTTGGTACAATTCTTGCTTTGAATTGGCAAGTTGGCTTGATTATTGCCGCTATTTGGGGTGCAATAACATATACTTCAAAATATGTTTCATTAGGTTCAATTATTGCAGTAGCTTGTGCTCCTGTTTTAATGTACTTTTTCCACCAACCAATTGCTTACGTTGTATATTGTGCAATAGGTGCGTTATATATTATCTATCTTCATAGAGAAAATATTAAACGTCTTGTGAAGGGTGAAGAAAATAAAGTTAGAAAATAAAGTTGTTAAAAAGGCGGGTGGTTTTATA
>URRM01000079.1 GCA_900550295.1 uncultured bacterium | reverse complement strand
CGCCTTATTTGTTATTTTGTTTATTTATTAGTTAACTTAACCTTGCTGAAAAACTCGTTTGTTATTAGTTGAGAATACTTTTTATTTTCGTTCAGAGATATCAACATTCTTGACTCTTCCGGTGAAATGTCGATTGCTGAGATTATACCGCCAACTGTACCAAGAGGGAGTTTATTTACTTTTGCTGTGAATTTTACGTATGGTACTTTTTCGCCATATGCATGCATTGTACCTTTTTTAGTGATTGTAAAATCATCAACTTGAAGTGATTGGTATTTGAATTTTCTAATTAATGCATTAATTTTTTCGTCAACTCTATCATTTTCAAAGTCGTCTTCAGTCAGGATAGGCTTTTTGCCTGAATCTATAATCAACATCTTTTGTCCAGAAGCGTTATGTTCTGCTAAAACACCTTTGTAACCGAATGCGCTGGCAGCTTTGTCGATTTCAAATTCATCTGATAGTGCTGAAAAGTCGCCCAATTTGCTGGCTCTATCCATTGTGGATTCTTTAGAATTTCCAAAATAGTTTTCATATTGTTGTACTATGAAATCCTTGCCACCGATTGACATAAAGCCAACAAGAGCAAGAGCTAGAATTAATATTTGGAATATTTTTCTAATGCAACCCATATTGAAATTCTTTTACCTTTAATTTAACATGTTTATATAGGGATTATAATTCATGACTACACTAGAAATCAACCGAATTAACACAAAAGATGTAAATATTGAAGATGCAACACCTGCAATGCAGCAATATTTGCAAACAAAGAAGGATTATCAAGATTCAATATTACTTTACAGAATGGGTGATTTTTATGAAACATTCTTTGAAGATGCTGTTCGCATGTCAAAAGAATTAGAGATTACACTTACTGCCCGTGACTGTGGTAATGTTTTGGGTAAAATTCCTCTTGCAGGTATTCCAGCAAAGGCTTTAGACGGTTATTTAGAAAAGTTAGTTCAAAAAAATATTAAGGTTGCCATTTGTGAGCAGTTAGAAGATCCAAAGTTTGCAAAAGGTATTGTAAAACGTGGTGTAACTCGTGTAATTACAGCCGGTACAATTACCGAAAGTAATTTGTTAGATAAGAATAAAAATAATTACATTTGTGCATTATTTAAGGATGACAAGTCTGATAATTATGGTTTTGCCTATACCGATATATCAACAGGCGAGTTTAAGGTTTCTCAGGCTCCTTATAATTTAATTTTATCAGAGCTTGCAAGGATTAACCCTTCTGAAATTATAGCACCTTCTAAACAACAAAAATTGATGCCATTTCAAATAGTACCGGAAGAATCTGTTGAATTACCGGAAGAAATTACAGCAAATTACAACTGCTCAAAGGTTCCTCAATCTGTTTTTGTAGAAAATTTTGCAAAAAATAATTTGAAAGCAGCGTTAAAATTACAAACTCTAGATGGCTTAGGTTATGATAATTGTAAGTTAGGTTTTAGAGCAGCAGCAGCAGTTTTAGGCTATATATGGGAAAATTTAAAAGAAAACTTTCCAAAATTTGAAACGATTGAAAGTTATGTATTATCAGAATATGTGTTAATTGATGCTAACACTCGCAAAAATTTGGAATTAGTTGAAACATTAAGAGAAAAAAATAAATACGGTTCTTTATTATGGGCAATAGATAAGACAAAAACTAATATGGGTGCAAGGCTTTTACGCTCTTGGATATGTCAGCCTTTAAAAAATGTTAGTGCAATAAAAAAACGTCAATGTTTTGTTCAACAATTAATTGATTTGGAAGAAACACGAACTGGCTTAAATGAGATATTAGAACAAATTTATGATATTCAACGTCTTGCAACTCGCTTGAGTAACGGTTCTGTAAGTCCTCGAGATTTTATTAGTTTGAAAGTTTCATTGCAAAGATTACCGGAAATTTTAGAACTGGTTAATACCATTAATACAGAGTTGTTTGATGAAGTTAAGTCGTTTGCTTCTGAATTAACAGACTTTGCTGATATTATTGAACGAACAATTCAAGAAAATCCTCCAATGTTGTTGAAAGAAGGCGGAATTATCAAAGCTGGTGTTAGTGGTGAATTAGATTACTTAAACGACTTACTGACAGGCGGTGAAAACTGGTTAAGACAGTTTGAAGAGGATGAAAAAGAAAGAACCGGAATTAAAAATTTAAAAATAGGATATAACAAAGTTTTTGGCTATTTTATTGAGGTAACTAATTCAAACTTGAATATGGTACCTGAAACGTACATAAGAAAACAAACTCTAACAGGTGGTGAAAGATTTATTACGGAGGAATTAAAACATCACGAAGATGAAGTTTTAAATGCTCAATACAAGGCTAGAGAACTTGAATATAAGCTATATTTAGATTTTAAAGACTATTCAAAAGAATTTGTATCAAAAGTTAGAATTTTAGCAGAAAGTGTTGCGACTCTTGATGTGTTAAATTCTTTTGCTGTTACCGCTTTAGAGAATAATTACGTTTGTCCTGAGGTTGATGAAAGTAATGATTTTGTAGTTAAAAACGGTCGTCACCCGGTATTAGAATTGATTTTACCCTTAGGCGAATATGTTGCAAATGATTTGGAATTGGAAGCAAACTCAAATTCAAAAACTCAATTTATGATTTTAACAGGTCCAAACATGGCTGGTAAATCAACATTTATGCGCCAAAATGCATTGATTGCATTAATGGCTCAAATTGGTTCTTATGTTCCTGCAACAAATGCTAAACTGGGTGTGGTTGATAAAATTTTCACTCGTGTTGGAGCATCTGATGATTTAACATTAGGTCAATCAACATTTATGGTTGAAATGATTGAAACAGCTTATATTTTGAATTCGGCTACAGAAAAAAGTTTGATTTTATTGGATGAAATTGGTCGTGGTACAAGTACGTATGACGGTGTTGCTATAGCTTGGGCTGTTGCAGAATTTATTGCAACAAAAATAAAAGCCCGTTGTATTTTTGCAACTCACTATCACGAATTAAACGTTATGACTCAATCTTATCCACAAATTAAAAATTACAGAATTACAATTTCTGAGGAAAACGGTGAAATTGTATTTTTACGAAAAATTGTTCAAGGTGGCGCAAGCAAGAGTTATGGTATTCAAGTAGCTAAAATGGCAGGTTTACCTCAACCTGTTTTAGAACGTTCAAGTGAATTAATGTATAAGCTTCAAAAAAATCACTCGAAGAATTTGGCTACAAAAAAGGCTCCTGCTAATGAACCTGATGTTCCACAATTAAATCTCTTTTAAAATATAGTTACAATTAATGCCCTTTTTGATTATACATGATAGAATTAGGTATAAGATTATGAAAAGGAGCAAATTATGGGATTTTTAGATAAAAAACCGGAAAAAGTAATAAAAGATGCATTGAAAGTTTTAGGTAAAAAACAACTTTCTTTAATCGTTCACGGAAGCAGTTTTCCTGATTTAGAAACAGAAGATACTGCTTATGGTACGTACAATTCAAACGGCGCAAAAAGTTTAATTGATTATATTACAGGAACTTTTACATCTATTCAATTAGGACCGAATGGTAAATTGAAATCTTGTGACAGTTCACCTTACACAAGTACAATTTTTTCAGGAAACCCTCTGTTTATCAGTTTAAAAGACTTGACTACAGAAGAATGGGATAATATTTTATCAGAAGAAACTTTTAACGCAATTGTAAATGAAAATCCAAACAAAAACGTTAATAAAACTGCATTTACATACGCATATAAAAAACACGATGAAGCTTTAAACGAAGCATATGAAAACTTCTTAAAGAGTGAAAAATTAAAGAAACGTAGAAAACAATTTGATATTTATAAACACGATAATGCAAAATGGTTAGATAAAGATGCATTGTATCAAGCATTATCAGTTGAACATGAGAATGATTATTGGCCATTATGGAAATCTGAAACAGATAAAAATTTATTTGATCCAAAAACTATTGAAGAAAGAATGACATATGCAAATAGAATTGACGAAATCGAAAAGAAATATGAACGTGAAATTGATTTCTATAAGTTCTGTCAATTTGTATTAAATTATCAATCAGAAGAAACAAAAGCATATGCCGGTAAGAAGAAAATCAAGATGATTGCAGACAGACAAGTTGCTTTTTCAGATAGAGATATTTGGGCATACAAACAATATTTCTTGGATGGATGGTGCTTAGGTTGTCCTCCGGATTACTTCTCAGCTGACGGACAAGCTTGGGGGTTCCCTGTAATGAATCCAGAAATGATGTTTAATGAAGATGGTTCACTGGGTAAAGGCGGAAAATTAATGAAGGAATTATTCAAAAAAATGTTCCGTGAAAACCAAGGTGGTGTAAGAATTGACCATATCGTTGGTTTAATTGATCCTTGGGTATATAAATCAGGCAGAAAACCAAAAATTGAAGAAGGTGCCGGAAGATTATATTCTTCTCCAGAGCATGAATTCTTGTCTAAGTTTGCTGTAATTACAGAAGATAATTTAAACTTAGAAGTTCCTGCAGATAAAGAACAAAGAGTTAAAAATCTAACAAAAAAACAAGTTAAAATGTATGCAAGATTGATTGAAAAAATTGTTATTGCAGCTGCAAAAGAAGAAGGTCTAAATAAGAATGCCATTGTTTGTGAAGACTTAGGTACATTAACAAATCCGGTAGCAGCAGTATTAAAACAATATGGTTTATTAGGGATGCGTTTAACTCAATTCGTAGTACCTGATACAGAAGAACATCCATACAGATGTAAAAATATTCCGGAAAAATGTTGGGCAATGGTTGGAACTCATGATAATCAACCAATTAGAATGTGGGCGGATTCATTAATCAATACTCACGAAGGTTATTTGCATGCAAAAGCTTTAGTTGAAGACTTATATGAAGATGCAGATAATAAAGACGATATTATTGTTAAATTAACTCAAGATTCAGAGTTATTGGCAAAAACAAAATTAGTAGAAATTTTTGCATCAAAAGCTCAAAATATACAGATATTCTTTACTGATTATTTTAAAATGAAAGAAGTTTATAATGTTCCTGGTACATCAGGTGATGCAAACTGGTCATTAAGATTGCCAAATAACTTCAAATCTTTAGAATCTATTGATTTACCTGAAATCTTGAAACTTGCAATTGAAGCAAGAGGAAAAGAATTTGCAGATAAACACAGTAAACTAATCGGACAATTAAATAACATATAATTATGAAAAAATACTTATTAACAGCATTATTAATATTATTCTTACCAATGGCATCGTTTGCGGAAATTGCAAATGAGGCAAGGCTGGATTACAACAAAGGTGTAGATTACTATAAAATCGGACAATATGAAAAAGCTGCTAAATATTTTAGAAGTGCAATTAATGTAAGTCCGGACTTTATTGATGCATATTATAATTTGGGTAGTATCTTAGAATATTTAAAACAATATGATGCTGCACTATCAGTATTCCAACAAATTGTAATTAGAAATCCTGATGATTATGAGTCTGTATATAAAGCTGCTTCAATAGCGTACCAATTAGGAAAATATGAAGAAGCTTTGAAGTATACAACTTTAATTCCAAGAAGTGCTAATGAGTACGATTTGTCAAACAAATTAGCTTCTAAAATTAAGAACACAACACGACGTCCAGCTCCGATTGATGTACCTTTAAGTACAATTGATACGTCAACTTTACCAAATAGCTCGTATCTGTTTGAAGGTATTCAAGGTCCTACAGGCATGGTTACTGACGATTTTGGTAATCTGTACGTTGCATGTTATGCTGATAACGCTGTTACTAAAATTTTTCCTGATGGCAGACGTGTTATTTATGTTAAAGATAAAAAAATTAACGGTCCTATCGGCTTAGCGATGGATGTTTACGGCAATTTGTACGTTGCAAATTACGGAAATGATAATATTTTAAAAGTTAATAAACGTGGCGAAGTTTCAGTTCTGTTAGGAAATGTTAAAAAACCTTACGGCTTGTACTTAAAGGGCAACATGCTGTTTGTATCATCACAAGGTTCAAATTCTGTAATCAGATATAAATTGAAAAATTAATTATAACTGTACATATTTTATTAATTGTCCATTAGTGCACTTGAAACTTTGAAAAACATGTGTAATAATATTAGTACTTTGCATAGATGTTTATTTTGTTCCTACATTTATACTAAAAGGGAGAATTGACTCTACTGGCACTGAAGTATACCGACCGATAGCAATATCGCCAGTCGGAAACGGATTAGTCAAGGCGTTCACCCACCTGCGAGACTCCGCAGGCAACAAAATCACATTTGTGCAAAGTTTCTTTTTGCTTTTTTTGCCTTTTTAATTGATATTTTTACTCTTTATGCTATGATTGTCTTAGAATATCTGGAATACATTAGTTTAAAGGGGTATGAATATGATTATAATTATGGAACCGGGAACATCGGAAGATAATATTCAAAGAGTTGTAAAAACTTTGGAAAAACACGAGTTTAGAGTTGTTTTAAACCGTGGTGATGTTATGACTGTTATTGCTGCAATTGGTGATAAGAGAATGTTTGATCCTCGTTCGTTAGGTTCGTTGGAAGGTGTTAGAGAGGTTAAAGTTATCCAAGAACCTTATAAATTGGCATCTAGAGAAGGAAAACAAGAAGATACAGTTGTAAAATTCGACAACGGTGTTAAGGTTGGTGGTCTGGAAAGACCTGTGTTAATTGCTGGGCCTTGTTCGGTTGAACCTGAATATCAAGGCTTGTTAGATGTTGCTTATGCAGCAAAAGAAATGGGTGTTCAATTTTTGAGAGGTGGTGCATTTAAACCAAGAACTTCACCTTATGATTTTCAAGGGTTAGAAGAACGTGCATTAATTTATCTTGCAAGAGCAAAAGAAAAAACAGGTTTATTAGTAGTTACAGAATTAATGGATACAAACGACTTGCCAATGGTAGAAACATATGCGGATGTTATCCAAATCGGTGCAAGAAATATGCAAAACTTCGCATTATTAAAAGCTGTAGGTAAATCTAAACGCCCAGTTTTATTAAAACGTGGTGGTGCCGCATCAATCAGAGAATTTTTACTTGCTGCAGAATACATTATGTGTAATGGTAATGACAATGTAATTCTTTGTGAACGTGGTATTAAGTCATTTGATAACTCATTTACGAGAAATGTTTTAGACTTGTCTGCAATTCCTGTAATTAGAAAATTATCTCACCTGCCAATTATTGTTGATCCAAGTCATGCAACAGGTAGAAGATATTTAATTGAACCAATGTCGAAAGCAGCATTAATTGCAGGTGCTCATGGTATTATGATGGAAGTGCACCATGATCCGGATAATGCGTCTTCAGATGGAGCACAAAGTTTATCAATTCCTCAATTTACAGATGTTGCAAAGCGTATTAACAAATTGATTGGTCGTATTGATTACGATAACAGAATCCAAAAACAAGAATTGGGTATTGAATAAATATTTTAAATATATTCAAAGGCGCCGATTGCAT
>URRM01000078.1 GCA_900550295.1 uncultured bacterium | reverse complement strand
TCGCAGTTGGCAAAGCCAACTGCGACACTAAACCAATATCAAAACAACTAATTTTTCAATTAGGTTTAATTATACAATACCTTGAGCTTTCATTGCTTCAGCCAATTTAGAGAAGGCTGCAATGTTTGCACCTGCAACATAATTATTACCTAAGCCATAATCTTCAGCTGCTTCTTTACAAGATTTGAAGATATTTGTCATAATTCTATCTAATTTTTTATCTACTTCTTCGAATGTATAATAGAATCTCATTGAGTTTTGACTCATTTCGATTGCAGAAGTTGCAACACCGCCTGCATTTGCCGCTTTTGCCGGAGCAACTAAAACACCATTTGCCAAGAAATAATCTGTAGCTTCTTTTGTACAAGGCATGTTAGCACCTTCACCAACGGCAACTACACCATTTTTAACCAATTCTTTTGCTGAATTTAGAGTAACTTCATTTTGAGTAGCACATGGAAGTGCGATATCAGTTTTAATTGTCCAAATTGGAGAATCTGCAGAAGTTCTTTCCGAATATTTAGCATTTGAATGTACATTCAAATAGTCTTTGATTCTGCCACGTTTAACTTCTTTGATATCCTTGATTGCATCTAAGTCAATACCATTTTCGTCATAAATACATCCGTTAGAATCACTCATTGCAACTACTTTTCCGCCCATTTCTTGAACTTTTTGACAAGCATAAATTGCAACGTTACCTGAACCTGAAATTGAAACAATTTTACCGGCAAATGATTGACCACCATTAGCTTTTAACATTTCACGCATATAATATGTTAATCCAAAACCTGTAGCTTCTGTTCTTGCTAAAGAACCACCATATGAAAGACCTTTACCTGTTAAAACTCCTCCTTCATAAGCGTTTCTGATTCGTTTAAATTGACCAAACATGTAGCCGATTTCTCTTGCACCGGTACCGATATCACCTGCAGGAACATCTACATCTTGACCGATATGACGTTGTAATTCTGTCATAAAAGCTTGGCAGAAAGTCATAATTTCTCTGTCTGATTTGCCTTTAGGATCAAAGTCTGAACCACCTTTACCACCGCCGATTGGTAAACCGGTTAAAGAGTTTTTGAAAATTTGTTCAAAACCTAAGAACTTCATAATGCTTTGGTTTACTGTAGGGTGTAATCTGATACCGCCTTTGTAAGGACCGATTAGAGAACTATATTGAACACGGAAAGCTCTATTTACATGAACTTTACCATTATCATCAACCCAAGACACACGGAAAGTAATTATTCTTTCAGGTTCTACCATTCTTTCTAACAAGCCTAATTGTTCGTATTCAGGATGTTTTTCAACAACCGGTTCAACAGTTGATAAAACTTCTTCAACGGCTTGCAAGTATTCAGGTTCATTAGCGTTTTTCTTTTTGGTTTCTTCCAATACTCGTGCTACATAACTATTCATAAAAAATCTCCTTCAATAATATACAAATAATTTATATCACAGAAGAAGATTTTTTTAAACTTTTTTATCGAGCAACCGGTCTGCTTTCGTCAAACAAAGGTATTGTTACAGGGTAATATTTCTGATTTTTATCATTTTTCTGCATCGGTGGGCGATTGCCATACATTGGCTGACGGTTACCGTAATTCATCGGAGGGCGGTGATTACCGTACATTGGAGGCATGTTACCGTAATGCATCGGTGGGCGACCTTCTCTAGGAGATTGCATATTACCATATGGAGGCATTTGTCCATACATTGGAGGTCTATTTTCATAATTCATCGGAGGACGATGATTACCATACATCAAAGGCATGTTACCATAGCCTCGAGGTGGTTGCTTGTTGCCATAAGGCATTGTTGGACGATAAGTTCCATACATTGGAGCTCTATATTTTTGGTAATAATCTTTAGTTGCAGCCATTACAAATGCTGACATTGCAACAAATATAGCTACAGTTAAAATTAAGACTTTTTTCATTCAATTCTCCTTTTTTAAATTTGTTAATTAATATAATAATGATAAATTTAAAAAAATGCTAAATTTTTGAAAAAATATATAGAAATGTTAAAAAAGTCACTAAATCTACAGACTTTTATTTGTGTTAGAGGATTGGCGATATTAACTTTATCTCGTGGTATAATTAATAAAAAAGGATAGGAATATGAAAAAAGTATGTATTTATTGCTCAGCAAGCAATGGTTTAGATAAAAGTTACCATAAAGAAGCACAAAAAATGGGTGAATTGTTGGCCAAAAACGGCTACGATTTAGTTTATGGCGGTTCTGATTTTGGTTTAATGGGTGAAGTTGCGAAAGCCGTAAAAAGTGGGGGCGGTAAAGTTTTGGGAGTTATGCCCAAAAAGCTTTATGAATTTGTTAAACATGAAGGCGGAAATTGCGACGATTTTATTTTGACAGAAGAAATGCGTGAAAGAAAAGCTAAAATGGACGAAAACGCAGATGCTGTAATTGCGCTTGCCGGAGGTTTTGGCACATTAGAAGAAATTTCAGAAATTTTAGACCATAAAATTATCGGCTACAACACAAAACCCGTAATTTTCTTGAATACAAACGGGTTTTATGACAAATTGTTTGAATTTTTTGAACATTTGATTAATGAAAACTTTGCACGTCAAAGCGTAAGAGAGCTTTACTACTTGGCTCAAACACCGGAAGATGTAATTGAATATTTAAAAAATTACACACCAAACCAAATTCCAAAATCGGTTGAAGATATTTACGTAAATAAATAACATGGTTTCAAAGTTAATTAATAATTATATAAAAGATTCACTGATAAATGGCAAAGTTACCAGATTTAATAAGAATTTGGTAACCGTTTTTGCGACTCAAATTGTTTCACCAATGAGCATTAGTGAAAAACAAACGTACTATGACACAATCGCTAAGGCAATAAATATTTGGAATGAATATTCTCCTGTAAAATTTCAACAAATTAATTCGCCTCAAGGTGCAGATATTGTAATCAATTGGAGTAAAGTTGGAATAAAACTTGAAGGAATGTGCAAGTTTAGAAGCATTGTAGCATCGGAGATTAAGGCAATAACAATAGATATTGGACTTCCAAACCCGAATTCGCCTAAAAATATCACGAATGAAACCATACTACATACGATTATGCACGAACTCGGACATTCATTAGGACTTGGACACGGTGTTGAAACAGATGATATAATGTTTATTCCTCATCAAAAGACCTTAAACAGACCTAGTGAGAATGATGTTTATGTTTTGAATTTGTTGTATAATACACCAATTGGAACAAGTCTGAATTGTTAGACGGTAAAGGGTTAAGGCTGTTATAAGTAGAACATACAACATTATGTCATTCTGAACTTGTTTGACAAAGTGAACAGGCGAAGTATGAGCCTTGTGAACCTGTCCCCTGTGGACAGAATCTCTACATCGTAAGATCCCGCATCAAGTGCGGGATGACATAAAATGAAATGTCATTGCGAGTAGGTCAGGCAATGACTGACACAAAAACGGGGTGCAAAGCACCCCGTTTTGTTCTTAATTATTAGTTTTGTTTTAATTATTAGTATTTAAAACAAGAGTTTACACTCGAGTTTTTAGATATCTTGTCGTATTTGTTTATTTTCGGATATCTCAAGTATGAGCACGCAATCGGATCAATTTTTGCATTCGCTGTTGTGCTTACTCTCGGAGTTATTTTTCCTGAGTGTGTAATCTCAAATACAAATTTGTTTGGTCTTGCGCAACTGCTTGCAGCATAAGAACAAGCAGAACTTATTGAGCTTTCGCCGTCAACATATGCAATAACATATGACAACGGTTCAGGATTTGTTGATGCATTGTAGCTTGAGAAGTTGTCATAAATTTCCCAACTTATGCCATCAGCAGTGTTTGCTTTGTATACATTACCTGATACCGAACTTGAGATTGGATTCAAGCGAGCAACAAATGCTATTGAGAATTTGTTTGCTGTCGGATTATCTATGAAACCCTTTGTAAACCCTGGGATTGGGTTTGATGTCAAGTCGGCAGAGTAGTTAATAACAGGTGCGGCTGATGATGAGCTACTTGAACTGCTTGATGAAGATGATGAACTACTTGATGAGCTTGAGCTTGATGATGAACTTGAGCTACTGCTACTTGATGAGCTTGATGATGAACTGCTTGAACTGCTTTTAGGTTTACAATCTGGCTCACAAATAGATACTGATGTTGATGTTCCCATATGATTATAACAAGTTTTGCAATCATTAGAAACACAAGGATAGTACCCGCTATTCCACTCTCCCCAATGATATCCACTTGGACAAGTAGATATTGGACATATACATAACGTAGTAGCATCTAAACATTTATATGTTGTATCACCACGCACTCCGGCCTTATATGCAGTAGAGCCTGTTGTAATCCTATTTCTACAGTCTACTGCACAATTACTGCTATAATCACCCTCTATTCTACAATCCGGAATAAAATTGTCACGAAGTGCCATATTTGAAACTTGTTTTGAAAAATTAAAGTTAAAAGGAGCAACAAAATCATTATTTGCCATTGCCAACAATCTTGAAGCATCTGATTTGTATGCAACCTCCATTGGGTCCGTTGCATTTGGGTACAATTCTTTGTCATAGTACAAGTTTTGTACAATATCGTGTGTTGTTTTATATGCTTTTTTAAACATGACAACATCAGTATCAGGTTTTGCATTTTGAACAGCGATAACCGACAATGTTGCGATTACTGCGATTATGCCCAAAACAATCAAGGCTTCCGACATTGTAAAAGCTTTTATTTTGTTCATACGGTTCTCCTTTATCTCTGAGTATTATTTATTTGTTTTCTTCTCTTTTTTAGAATAACTTGTTTCTTAGAGCCTGAAACGAGTTAAGGATAACATTGAGATTTAAATTTACCCTTTTTTCTTTTTAAACTTACTTTCTGTTTTATTATCAATAACAGGCACAAACTACCTTTAATATCCATAGCATTTTCATACCTCTTATTTTTTATTCTATCAGTATAAACTATTTTTTTCTGGTTTTCAACCCCAGATTAACGATATGTCTAGTTTTATTAACGTTTTTTTGTGCTAAAATCTTTTTTGAAAAGAGGTTTTTATGCGCAACATGCTTGTCGTTATCGACAGAATAGAATTAAAATATTTTAAATTTAACCAATTGGTTACAAATTTTTGGATGGTTAAAGGATTATTAGAAAATGAAATAGAAACATACATTACAACCATTGACAATCTTTCCTTAAAACATGGCACAGGGTATGCAAGATGTTTCAAAACATACAAAAAAGACAACGACATTTTTTATGAAAAACAATCTCAAGATTTTTGCATTGAAGACATTTTTGAAAAAGTGTTCTTCCGTCCGGATCCTCCTGTTGACAATGACTATATCAGCGCAACATATATTTTTGATTTTGTTGACCGAAATAAAACACAAATTATTAATGACACAACATCAATAAGAAGTTTTAACGAAAAACTCCACGCAAACCTTTTCCGTGAGTTCATGCCGGAAAACATTGTCACTACATCAAAAGATGAGATTGAAGAGTTTTTAAGCCTTCACAAAGAAATTATCCTAAAACCCCTAAACAACTGTTTCGGACAAGGTGTAATGTATCTAAAAGAAGGCGATAAAAATACTTTGAGCATAATTAAGACTCTGACACATGACGGAAAATCACTAACTATGGTTCAAAAATACCTTCCTCAAGCTCAATACGGCGACAAGAGAGTTTTAATTCTAAATGGCAAAGTTTTAGATGAATGTGTTCAAAAACTTCCGACAAAAGACGATTTTAAATTTAACACACATTCTGATGAGTTCTTGAAAAAAGCAGTTTTAACCAACTCTGAAAAAGAAAAATTTACTCAAGTTGCTCAAGGCTTAAAGAAAATTGGGATTCAAATGGCAGGATTAGACGTTGTTGACGAAAAAATTATCGAAATTAATGTAACAAGTCCTTGCTATTTCATAAAAGAAATTAATGCCCGTTTCAACACACACCTTGAAGACAAGCTAAATGCATTTATGCTTGAAAAATCTTGTGTAAATGTTTGTAAATAATGATTCCATGCTCTAGCAAAGATTTTTATTACAGACTTTAGTTCTAATATGAAAGTTGTCGCAATCCAAGGAGTTAAAAATAACGTTGTTAACAGTGTTAAAAACACTGCTATGACAGCGCCTATTGTTCCGTCAAAAAGTGCAAAAGCATCTGCGCTTGAAATGATGGGAATTTATAACAAATCTCTTGTTAATTTTAAAGGCTATTATGGCGATCAACAACCGGCAAAAAAACTTTTCTGGATTTTAAAAGGCAACAATGACGTTTACGAGGACAACGAAACAAAAAACAATTTATATAACGGCGGTAACACAGGTTGGAAAAAATGGGTTGCAACTAATCCCGAAGATTTATTAAAACGCTCTCCTATGGATGCTATTCAATCTATTTGCACACTTAACAAGCAGCCAAATTGTTACCCTGGAATACCTTCTTATATTCCAACCCCAAACTACGGCGACAAATGGGGACGACGTGCAAATTACATAGAGATTAACCCAAGAACTGTTGCACTTACAGAAGGTGACAAAAAAAGCGAAGGTTTGCTAAATGTTATGAAGCTACTACCTGCTATTCCTCCATCAGGTAAAAGCAACGCAAACTGTATTGTTTTATCTCAATTATATCCGGCAATGTACAGAGAAAATGACGGTAAAACAGGTCATTCATCACTATACACAGTTGATTTACATTCAGGAATTTCTAAAAATTTAACATCTGACAAGCTTTGTCGAGATGGTCAAAGATTAGGTGACGATGAACAAGTCAAAGCCTTCAATGATATGGCGCATTTAAGAGGTTTAAAAACCGGTATCAGAATGCCTTTATCATCAGGACAGATGACTGTAAAAGGTGAACCTTTTGATTGGGACAAGCACGAAAAAGCATTTATTGATGCGTGTTGTTGGGCTGTAGATTTAGGTTTTGATGCAATTTTCTTTGATAGTGCAAAACACGTTGGGAACTGGGACATGGGTAATTATTGCGGTTCAGGTTCTGTTCCAAACTTCAATCAAATGCAATACATTACTCAACAAATTCGCTCAAAAACAGGAAGAAATGACATTGCACTTATTGGTGAAAAATGCGATATGAATCCTCGTTTCAAAGAAATGGGACTAACTGCCGGTAACGACTGGGGCAGAGCTGATGATTTTAACAATGTTCTTCACGAATACGACAAGCAACGCTGGAATGATGAATATGCTGCCGGTCCTATTATATCTGACGACAACGACAGGGGCGGAATGCCTTTTGAACAACGTTTAAACAGAATTAAAAATGCCCTACACGCATACCGTGAACCCGGATGGAAACTTCCGGTTTACCTGCAAATGCACGATTTATTCCCACAATGTCCATACTCAAATACTCACGATTTAATGGAAAATGGTGAAAATCGCTCAACTTACGGTGATGTAGCAAGTCATTAC
>URRM01000077.1 GCA_900550295.1 uncultured bacterium | reverse complement strand
TGCCGAGCAAAATAATCCAGCGAATTGTTTTGCGAGAGGTTGATGCGGGATCTCTCCTTTAGAACATAAGACTTTAAGACTTTAATACGATTAGTCATTTATTATTAAAAAGACTTTTTAATTATAGTTCGACTTATACACTTAACCCTTACTTGTTGACTGGAAAGATCCCGTGTCGTAGCACGTGATGACGATATGTTTTAACCATATTCATATCTATATTTCTTCTAGAGAAACTTTTTTAGGTGGGTTGTATGTTTTTATTTTATACGTTATAATGAAGAATATTATTATTTGAGGATTTTTTATATGAAAAAGTTATTTGCTTTTAGTTTAGCTGAAGTTTTAGTTGCATTATCTATTATCGGAATTGTAGGAGCATTAACACTTCCAAATGTTAGAAAAACATATCAACAAAAAGAAGCACATTCAAAGGCTACTAAGGTTCAACATGTTCTTGATACTGCAACGGTTGCATTATTGCGTGACAAAGACTCTTTTGAAAATATTGTGCGAGGAAAGAGTGATGATGCTGAGCGCTCGTTAGCTGTTTTAACCGCATATTCTCAATACATGAAATTTACAAATGTTTGTGGCAAAACGATTTTATCTACTGCTTGTTTTCCTACAAGTACAATTGCTGATCCTTTAAATCTTTCAACTAAAATATCTTATAATTATACTTGTGAAACAAAAAATGGTACTTCTTTTTGTTCAAATAAGCAAGAAAGTGCAGATTATTTTACTCCTATGTACCCTGATTGTAATGTAAATTATATGGATTACTCTTCTAATGCTAAGTGTACAATTTCAACATCTCCAGGAAGCAGTAGTTCGAATTGTGCAACTGCAATTTTAAATGATGGAACAGCAATAGCTTTTTGTAGCAAAGCAAGCGCACAAGAAGCTTGTAAAGCAAATAATAATGAATTTTGTCCGGCTGTAGCTGTTTATTATGATATAGAAGGTCCTAAAAATTTAGCTTCTCTTGCTGTGTCAAGGAATGTTTTCTTCGGATTTTTAGGTGATGAAGGCTTTGTAGATGCATACAAAACAATATCTTCAATATCAGATGGTTCATTTAGTGAATAAATTTAAACTTTATAGGCAAGTTTTGAAGTCCAATATGAAATCTTCAAATTCATTTTGGATTTCTCTTGTTGTAATATCATTTAAGCCAATAGAATAACTTTTATTTTCAGGGCTGTCCAAACCGTTGTGGATAGCTTCAACTTGAATAATATTAGATTTTTGAGTTAGTTTAAATTCACTTTCTTGTCTTTTATTGACAAATTTCACAGAAAAACTATCGTCTGTTTCAACAAGTGGAGTTTCTGTATTGAATAATATGTCTTTGTATTCTTCAATAAGTTCTTCAACAGCCGGTTTCACGATTTTTTCAAGTTTTTTATTAAAAATTTGTCTAAAAAGTTTAAAATCTTTTGAATTTGTTAAAGGTGTTGAGCCGTCGTTTTCTAGCCAGTTATCATTTTTTTTTTGAGAACTTTGTACGATGTGTAAAAAGTTTGGTGATGTTTTAGATAACTCTAAGCCTTCCTTCAGTTCCACTTCTATTTGATCGTAATCTTTGTTTTCTATCGGACAAACAACCGCACATATAGCTTCGTCTGCGCCAATAGCTTTATTAATTCTGTTCCATACAACCATAGAACCTTCCAAATTTGTATTTTCTAATAGTAAGTAGAAAGTATCTTTGGATTTTGTATGAGCAACCGTATCTGTAGCACGTGTGTTATTTTTTATTGTTTCGATAATGTTATCAACACTCGGTTGTAATCTTGATTCTTTGTTCGGAGCAATCGCAACAAACACACCATCAATTTTTTTTGTATTCAAATAATCTATTTCATTTTGGAATACTTTGTCGCTGTATTTTGGAGTATAGAACCCTGTATTTTCGTCAATTGCGTTCAATTGAGTTAAAAGTTTTTCATATTTTTTATGTTGTTGGCGAAGTTCATTTTTTTGTAAACTCCAGATTGTTCTCATAAGAATTTCTGAATTGCCATATTGAATAGAAAGAACATCGCTAATGCCGTTTTTGTTTGCAACTTTGATAAATGTTGTGTTGTAAGATTCTACCAATAAAATAATAGGAATAGAGCTTATTTCTTTAATTTTTCTGATTAAATCTAAACAGAATGGTTCTTCCATTGAGTTTTGGCAGTTTATAATAACCGCTTGAGGTTTTTCAGATTCAATGGTTTCCAGTGTATTTTGGTAATTTCTAATCAAAATACTATCGATGTTTCTTAATTGAACCAATTCTGAACTTAAAAGTCCAATCATAGTTTCGTTATTAGTTACTAAAATAATATTTGTTCCTGAGTACATATTTTCCTCTTTTATGATGATAATTCACTGATTAATATATTAGCTTTTCTAATTATACTATCTCTTAAAATCGACGGTTGGTCAAGTTTTAAATTTAAATTTTTAATATAATCAAAGTTTATATCTCCGTTAAAGTTATCTTGGATTAATTTGTCTACAAGATAAACCAACGAGCATTCTTTTGGTACGGATGCAAGATTTGGAGTATGGTGATATTTTATAACATTTGTTAGTAAAATAGGAAGTTGCCATTTTTTAGCAAGTGCAGCACCAACCTCTGCGTGGTCTGTACCAAAATACATTCTTTCCGCTTCTATAACGTCACTACCGTTTGCAACAAGTTCTCTAACTTGATTTAAGGCATCTTTATCTTGCATATTTAGGATAATTTTACCAATATCATGTAAGAAACCGATAATAAAAGCTTCTTCTGAATCCATAATATTTAGGTTAGAGGCAAGATATTCACATCCAACGGCAGCTGTAATTGAATGTTCCCAAAGTTCTTTATTTTCTTCTGACGAAAACATAGGTTTCATTGCAATCGCAACGATAATGTTCTTAGCCTGATTCATCCCTAATAAAGCCAAAGCCCGTGTTATAGAAGTTATTTGTTGAGCAAATCCATAATACGCTGAATTTACAAGGTTTAGAACCTTCAAACTTAAAGATTGATCGTAACTCATAATGTCGCCTAAATCTTTAATACCGGAATTCGGATTTTTTACGATATTAAGCGCCTGAATAACCACATTAGGCATGGCGGGAACATTTTTTAAATTATTTATAAGTTTTGTTATTTCGTTATTCATTTTATACTTGTAAATGCTTTTTGATTGATAAGAAGCTACCACTAGCACCAAAAGCGATACCAATAACGATAGTTGCAATAATTACTATGTTACCTGCAAATATCGGTGATGGTATTACAAAGAACTTGTGGATGTTGTTCAACATATTTTGTACGATATCAATAGGGATTAATGCTACTAAAGCGCCGACAAAACCGTATAGTGCACCTTGCATAATCAACGGAATTCTGATATACCAGTTGCTTACACCCATCAAACGCATAATTTCGATTTCGTCTTTTCTTGATTGAATTACAAGCTGAATAGTATTATTAATAATAGTTATTGTTAGTATTGCTACAATGATTACAACAAAGACGGTAGTTGTATTTACAACCTTGTTCAATACCTGAATTTTCTTTGCCAAATCTTGTGCATAACTCATATCTTCAACAACAGAGAGGGCTTTGATTTTGCCAAATACTTCGTTTGTATTTTCAGGCATGTCGACTTTTACGTGTAACGTATCAGGCAACGGATTGTCAATGTCTGAAATATCAAGTTCTCGTTTCAAGTCTGCCCAAGATTTTTCCTTAGGTATAATTTTTACCTTTTCAACGTGGTCAAACTCTTTAATTCTTTCTGCAACAATATTTGCATCTGCGTTAGATTTTAAATATACAGAAATTTCAAGAACATTACCTAATTCGTGTGCAAAAGATGAAACTGAAAGAGTTGTTCTAAGTAAAGCTCCGAACAAAGTTAAAATAGCTGCCATTGTTGTAATAATAGCAATGTTAATCAAACCTGTTCTTCTGATATCGTTAAAAATTTCAACAGACATACGGTAAACGATTCTAATTTCAGTTAACCAGTCTTTTGGAATATGATTTTTAACTTTCTTTTTTAATTTTTGGGCTTTTGAATTATTCATAAGTACCATCCTGAACGTCACGAATAATTTCACCGTTATCAAGCGTAATTACACGTTTTCTAAAATAGTTAACCATGTTTTGGTCGTGAGTTGATACAATAACCGTAATACCTCTTTGGTTAATTTGGTCAAGAATTTGCATAACTTCTAAAGAGTTTTTAGGGTCTAAGTTACCTGTCGGTTCGTCAGCGATAAGTAGAGGAGGTCCGTTTACGATAGCTCTTGCAATACTTACACGTTGTTGTTCACCACCTGATAGTTCGCTAGGTCTAGCCTTCATTTTGTCGATTAAACCTACAACTTTTAAAGCTCCTGTAACTCTGGCATGAACTTCTTTTGAACTGATGCCAAGAGTTCTGATTACGTAGGCTACGTTATCGTATACTGTTTGATTTTGAAGTAATTTGTAATCTTGGAATACGATACCCATGCAACGTCTTAAGTTTGGAACTTTTTCAGGAGGCAAGTTTGCAATGTTAATACCACCGATAATTACTGTACCCGAAGTTGGAGTTTCTTCTTTGTAAAGCATTTTTATCAGTGTAGATTTACCTGCGCCGGACTTACCTACGATGAACACAAATTCGCCTGATAGAATGTCTAAATCGACACTCTTTAAGGCGTATTTGTTTTTATATTTTTTTGTTACCGAGCGTAACTGTATCATTATTTTAATTCCATTAATTTTGTAATATCTTCAGCTAATTCAGTTGAATTTAAGCGGTAATGTTTCATCAAGTTGTTGAAATCACCAGATTGGCCAAATGTATCTTGAATGCCTAATCTGTGAACAGGAACAGGGTGAGATTCAGAAAGAACTTCACATACAGCAGAACCAACACCGCCGATTACAGAGTGGTTTTCAACTGTGATTACAAAGCCTGTTTTCTTAGCCGATTCAATAACTGTTGTTTTGTCCATTGGTTTAACCATTGGCATATGAACTATTTCTACATCAATGCCTTGTTTTGCAAGGATTTCAGAAGCTTCGATAACTTCTGCTGTAGTTTCACCGTTAGTAACAATTGTTACATCTTTACCTTCTTTTAATACAACAGCTTTAGTCATATCGAAATTGTGACCTTCTTCAAATACATCAGGTACATTTGAACGAGGTACACGAATGTAAACAGGTCCAAAGTGATTAACTGCATATTTTACAGCGGCATTCATTTCAGCGCAATCAGATGGAACTAAAACTTGCATTCCAGGGATACCACGCATTAATGAAACATCTTCTAAAGATTGGTGAGTAGCACCGTCTTCGCCAACTGTAATACCACCGTGAGTACCAACAACTTTTACGTTGAAACCAGCATAGCAAATACCGTTTCTAACTTGGTCATAGTTTCTGCCTGTAGCAAATACTGCGAAACTTGAGATGAATGGAATTTTACCAACAGTAGCTAAACCTACGGCTGTTGTAGTCATATCAGCTTCTGCGATACCGCAATCGAACCATCTGTCAGGAAATTCTTTTGCGAAAATTGCTGTTTGAGTTGAACCTGCTAAGTCAGAGTCAAGAACAACTACGTTTTTATTTTCTCTGCCTACTTCAGCTAATGCTTTACCGTAAGCTGCACGGATTGATTTACGTTCTTTTTTGTTTACTGTTAACATTATTTTCTCCTTATAATCTTCCTTTAGATACATTATAGCATAAACATATTAAAAAAGGCTTAAACTTTATTAACATGATTTACATTTTTAGGCAATTTCATGCAATTTTAGGACTTTATTTAATTATCAACTCATAAAATAGGAATTTTTACACTTAAATGACAAGTATCAACAACTTTTTTAAGCCTCAAATAGCAAATACAAAAGCTGGCGAAACTCAATTGAGCGTTTTTTACACAAACGATATGCACGGTGATATTAACCGTTTGGCTAAATTAAAATCAGCAAAAGATTCGTTTGAAAAATCAAACAATAACAACTCAACATTGGCTTTAACAGCTGGTGATTGTTTCTATGGAAAAGACAAACAAAGAATTGGTCTTATCTCAAAAGTTATGAACTTGATGAAGTTTGATGCAATGACTTTGGGTAACCACGAATTTACTCCCGGTTCTAAAGGTTTGGCTGAAAACTTGAAAAATATTGATGCAAAAGCTGTTTCTGCAAACTTAGAAATTGGCGAAGATTGTCCGTTAAAAGAAAGAATTGCAGATAAAAAATTAGTTAAATCAGCAGTATTTATGAAGGGCGGGCATAAATTTGCGGTAATCGGTGCTTCTCCATTTGATGCTGAAGTAGGAATTACAGAAGATGCAAAAGCAGGTGTTAGAGTTAAAGACATCGACAAAACTATCAAAGCAATTAACGAAGAAGCTAAAAACCTTGAAAAACAAGGTATTAATAAAATTATCTTGTTATCTCACTTAGGTTATGGTGAACACGCAGACCTTAAAGTTGCAAGAGAAACAGAAGGTATCGATATCATTATCGGCGGACACTCTCACGCAACAATTGAAGGCGTAAATACTGAAAATAAAGATGAAACTCATAAACTAAACTTGGTTAAATCAAAAAGAGGCGAACCTGTTGTTATTACACAAGCAGGCAAATTAAACCAAAAAGTAGGTTTCTTAGACGTAGTGTTTGACCAAAACGGTGTAATCAAAACTGATTCAATTAAAAATAACTTGGCAAATGTTTCAGATTTTGCAGAAGACAAAAAAGTAAACAAATTAATGGGTGAAATTTTAGGTGAAAAGCAACACTTGGCTAACGTAACCAACGGTTATGATCCTGAATGTGAATTTGAAGAAAGATACAGAGAAAACCCTGTTCACAATATGTTAGCTGATGCAATCTTGGAAAAAGGTAAAGCTCAAGGTGTTAAAGCGGTATTGTTTGCAACAAACACAGTTAAAGGCGGCGCTAACAACGAAATTTCTAACTACAACTTGAAATATGAAATGTTACCATATAACAGTTCATATGTTGCAGCAGAATTGACAGAAAAAGAAGTTGTAGACTTGTTAAATGCTACATCATCAAAAGTTTTCGGTGAAGTTGATCCTCCATTATTAAGAACTGCAGGCATGAAATATACAATCGATCAAGCAGGTGGCAAAACTCCGTTAACAAAATTAGAATTAACAGATGAAAATGGCAATGTTACAGCAACAATCGATACAAAAAATCCAAGCACAGACAAAAAAGTAAAAGTTGCATTCGACTCATACTTATTCTGCTCAGATTATTCAAAACAAATTTTGGATAAATACAAAGCTACAGCAGAAAAAGTTGGTGACCAACAAGAAATCTTCACTGACTACTTAACAAAAAGAGGTACAGTTGATTTCTCAATGCCAAAAGATAATAGAATCACAATCAAATACAATGACTTAGCTACATATTGCCCACAATACTCAATGGACGATAAAGTTAAGACAATGCAAAAATAACAAGCATAAGATTTAATCAAAAAAAGGCGGCGACGCAACAGCGTC
>URRM01000076.1 GCA_900550295.1 uncultured bacterium | reverse complement strand
ATCGGCGCCTTACTCATTATTTATACTTAAAATTTATCTTAGTACATTCCGATAATATTTCTTACATCAGCTAAGATTTTTGAAGATACAGCTCTTGATTTAAGAGTTCCTTCTTCAAGAATTGCTTTAACTTCATCCATATGATTTTCGTAATATTTACGGCGTTCACGAATTTCTTTAAAATGTTCATTAACCTTTTGAGCCAATTGACGTTTGCAATCTGCACAACCACGTTTTCCGGCTTTACATTCAGACTCAACTTGAGCAATTTCTTCAGGTGAGCCGAATATTTGCCAATATTTAAACGCAACTTCACATTTGTCAGGATGACCTAAATCATCTTTTCTAACACGTGAACGGTCGGTAATACATTGCATTATACGTTTTGTTGTAGTTTCTTCATCGTCTGAAATTTTAATATCATTATTGAAAGATTTACCCATTTTAGCACCGTCTACACCTGTTAAAAGCGGACAGTTATTTAATTTTGGTGCCGGCTCAACAAAATAATCTGTGTGGTATACATTATTAAATCGTCTTGCCATATCACGAGTTAACTCAACGTGAGCAACTTGGTCAATACCAACCGGAACATAATGAGCATTAACAGCCAAAATATCAGCCGTCATCAATACCGGATAGCCCATTAAGCCGAAACCGATTTGAGAATTTGTACCTTCTTTAGATTTTAAAATTTTTGCCATATCTTTCAAAGTAGGATCACGTTCCACCCAATTTTGCGGAGTAACCATGCCTAAATAAATATTTAGCTCAGCGATTTCAGGAATTGAAGATTGAACAAAAATCGTAGCCTTTTTAGGATCAATTCCAGAAGCCAACCAATCAATTACAACGTTATAAACATTTTCTTTTAACTGTTCAGTTTTGTCGTAACCTGTTGTAAGCGCATGCCAATCTGCAACAGAAAAGTAGCAATCATAATCATTTTGAAGGTTTACCCAATTTGAAATAACCCCCATATAATGACCTAAATGAAGTCTGCCAGTCGGACGCATTCCCGACATTATTCTTTTCTTTTCTTCCATAAATACCTCCAAAAGTATTATATCAATATTATTTTAAGTTTGCAATATATTCAGAAATTTTGTCTATACACCAATTCATTGACCAGTGACTGCCTCTTGGTGCTAAATATAACTCTGCATTTTTATTAACTAAAGCCAAAATTCTTGCATTTTTTGAAGGTGCAACACGATCAGTTTTTGAGTGAACCAACAAAATTGGACATTTTACCATTGGCAATGTTTTGAAATTATCAAATTTTTGAATAAATTCAACATCCTTGAAGTGCTTTTTTATATAACGTTTTAAGAAACGCACACGCAATCGTCTTAGGTAGAAATTAGCCATATCTATTGCAGAATAATGCATATTCAAAACTGCAGATTGTAAAATTAATGCTTTAACCTCATTATGAACCGCTGTGTTTGTTGCAACCGTAGTACCTAATGAGTGTCCCCATAAAATTATATCTTTTGCCTCTATACCTAAATCTTTTAATTTATTTATTGCGGTTTGAGCATCAGTATAAATACCTTTTTCAGAAGGTAATCCCCAACTTCTGTAATGACCTCTATACGAAAGCATAAACAAACCATAACCATTTTTTATGGCAAATTCAGCAATGTCTTGGTGATTTAAAATTGATTCTGCCTGCCCATGAAAATACAATATTGTAGGTTTGTTTTCTTTTGGGGGGATGAACCATGCAAAAAGTCTTGCACCATCTAAAGTTACAAAACGAACAGTTTTAAATTTACCCAACAATTCACGCTTAATTCTTACCGCTCTAAGTTTTGCAGGTTGAAAAATTAAATAGTTCTCCATACCCATTCTAAAAAAGCGCAAAAATCTTGAATTACCCATAAAAAACGGATAAATTATGATATAAAATAATTTCTTAACCAACAACAGATAAAAAATAAATTTACGCATATGTTAATTATAGCACCATCCACAAATAATGCAGTAGTATCTTAACCAATCGTAACGACTATTTATCTAAGTATGGTTTCAAATATTGTCCTGTATAAGAGTTATTACATTTTGCAACTTGTTTAGGTGTACCTTGTGCAACAATTTCACCGCCACCATTACCGCCTTCCGGTCCAAGGTCAATAATGTGATCTGCTACTTTAATTAAATCCATATTGTGTTCAATGATTAATAGTGTATTGCCATTGTCAGCAAGTTTGTGAATAATTTTTATAAGTTTATCTAAATCAGCCCAATGTAAGCCGACAGAAGGTTCATCCATTAAGTAAAGAGTTTTACCTGTAGCTTTTTTATTTAATTCCGATGCTAATTTTATACGTTGAGCTTCACCGCCGGAAAGAGTTGTCGAACTTTGACCAAGCTTAATATAATCCAAACCTACATCGTACAGGGTTTGAAGTTTTCGTTTGATTGGTGCAATATTGTCAAAAAATTCAAGCGCTTCACCTACACTCATTTCAAGAACATCGGAAATGGACTTACCTTTGTATTTAACTTCTAAAGTTTCATGGTTATATCGCTTACCTTTGCAAACGTCACATTTCACATATACATCGGATAAGAAATTCATTTCAATCTTTTTAACACCATCACCTTTACAAGCTTCGCAACGTCCGCCTTTAACGTTAAAACTAAATTGACCTTGGTTATATCCTCGAACTTTTGCTTCATTAGTTTTAGCAAACAGTGCTCGAATAGGAGTGAAAATGTCTGTGTATGTAGCTGGGTTAGAACGTGGAGTTCTTCCTATTGGTGATTGGTCAATCGAAATAACTTTATCTATGTTTTCAAATCCTAAAATTTCATCAACACCTTGAGGTTTTGGTTTGTTATGATAAAGCTTATGGATTGCATATTGATTGATAATATCTTGCATTAACGTTGATTTTCCCGAACCTGAAACACCTGTTAATACAACAACTTTACCCAAAGGTATATCTACATCAATATTTTTTAAATTGTTTAAATGTGCATTTTTAACGATTAAATGATTACCGTTACCTTCTCTTAATTTTGCAGGTACCGGGATAAAACGTTCACCACTCAAATACTTACCGGTAATTGAGTCTTCACATTTAATAATATCATCAACTTGTCCCTGACAAACAATTTTACCACCGTTTAAACCGGCTTTAGGCCCAATATCAACAATGTAATCAGCATTTCTTATTGTATCCTCATCGTGTTCAACAACTATTAAAGTATTGCCCAAATTGCGCAACTTCATTAATGTTTTGATTAATCTGTCATTATCTCTTTGATGTAAGCCTATAGAAGGTTCATCAAGAACATAAAGAACACCTGACAAACCACTTCCAATTTGAGTTGCAAGTCTTATTCTTTGAGCTTCACCACCGGAAAGGGTTCCTGCCATACGAGCCAAGTCTAAATAGCCCAAACCAACGTCTTGCAAGAATTTCAAACGTGCTCGAACCTCATCTAAAACTTGTTTTGCAATCTGCAAATCGTAATCTCTTAGCTCAAGATAAAGTGCGTCTACAAAAGAAATTGCATCATCTACAGACATTTTTGTAAATTCGTAAATATTTTTACCACCAATAGTAACCGCTAAAGGAAATGGTTTTAATCTTGCGCCACCGCATGCAGTACAAGGTTTTGTAACCATATATTTTTCAATTTCGGCTTGCCAGTATTCACCGTTTGCTTCGTGGTATTTACGTTCTAAAAATGGTATTACACCTAAATATCTTGAGTATTGCGACTTATAACGTTGAGTTCCAAATTGTTTTACCGAAATCTTTAAAATATCATCAGAGCCATACAAAACAATGCTTTGATGTTCAGACGGTAAATCTTTGAATGGAATCTCCATATCAATTCCGTAATGTTTACATACAGAACTCAAAAGATCTTCATAATAATCAGTTGTAGACTTTGACCAAGGGTAAATAGCCCCGTCTTTTATTGATAACGTTTTATCAGGAACAACCAAATCAGGATCAATAATAAAGTCAGCACCTAAACCTGAACATCTTTCGCAAGCTCCGTAAGGACTGTTAAAACTGAAAGTTCTGGGGGCTAATTCTTCAAAACTCAACCCACATTTTTCACAAGAAAATTTTTCAGAATACAAAATTTCTTCGTTACTTTCAACTAAATCTACTACAACGACACCGTTTGCCTTTTTTAATGCTGTTGAAATACTATCAGTTAAACGAGAACGAATTGAAACTTTGATTACCAATCTATCAACAACAACCGAAATATCATGCTTTTTAGTTTTTGAAAGTTCTATTTCATCTTCGTCTAAGTTATATACATCACCATCAACCTTGGCTCTAACAAAGCCCTCTTGTTGAAGTTCTTTAAACAAATTTTGATATTCGCCTTTTTTACCGACTACTACAGGCGCTAAAAGTTGAATTTTTGTACCTTCTTTTAGCTTAAGAATTGAGTTTACAATCTCGTCTATACTTTGAGGCTTAATTTCTTCTCCACATTTTGGACAGTGAGGAACTCCAATTCTGGCATACAAAAGTCTTAAATAATCATAAATTTCCGTAACTGTACCAACTGTTGAACGAGGATTATTACTGGTTGTCTTTTGGTCAATAGAAATTGCAGGAGAAAGTCCGTCTATACTTTCAACATTAGGTTTATCCATTTGACCTAAAAACTGACGTGCATAAACCGAAAGGCTTTCAACATAACGTCTTTGACCTTCTGCAAAAATAGTATCAAAAGCTAAAGAGCTTTTACCTGAACCTGAAACACCTGTAAAAACAACAAGTTCGTCCTTTGGAATCTCCAAAGAAACATCCTTTAAATTATTCTCCTTTGCACCCCTAACTACTATTTTATCGTTCATATCAAAATTATGACACAAATGAATTCTTCTGTCGACAAAGATTAAGATTGTAAAAATATGTAACAAATACCCAAAGATTTCCGCAATTTTTAGACTTCAGGAACATTACAACAAACGTGGAGGTAAATCTTTGAAAATTCAAGGAGGAAACAACGTAAACTTCGGTTGGAGCTGTGAAACTCATAAACAAATTATGAGAACGGCAATTAAGGACATGCCTCAGTTTGCTAAATATCAAGACCTTATGGAGGATTACGTTCAAAGACCTGATCACGATGATATTGGTTTTTTAGCCAATAAGCACTTTTATTTTGGCGAAAAAATTCAACAAGATACTTTCAATAAAGAAAAGTTTGAAAAAGAAGATTTAACAAAAGAAGATAAAAAAGATTTTTCTAAATCAGCACTTGTTTTAGGTAAAACGACTATGACAGGTGGTTTAGTTAACGCTTTTAGCAAAATTTTTAATACTAACGCTGTAAGTTTTATGGATTACAACGGAAGAAACAATGCAAAATACGCATATAAAGAACAAATTGAAAAAATGGATGAAGCCATTGAAGACGAAGATGATGAATTGGCATTACAAAATGCAGCCAGAGCTTGTCACTTCTTAGAAGATATGGCACAACCTCAGCATATAGAAGAAACTTCGGCTTTAGGAAAAGCTATCGATTTAAAAATTCATACAGACTATGAAAAATACGCAGAAGAACACGCTGTGGAATTGGGTGGAGAATTTGAAAAAACAGTAAGAAACCCTCGTTCTAGTATGAAACTATTTACCGACACTTTTATGGAAACTAAAGAAACAGGTAAAATCACTCGTGAAAATGAACCTCATTGGGGCGAAATAACTAAAAAACAATTTGATATAGCCGTTCAAGCAACAAAAGAATTCTTACAAAATGTAAGCGATCAAATGGGACTTGAATATAGAGAAGTTTGTGCACAAGAAAATCATCATCAAGAATAATCTATTTTTATGCTTAAAAACAACCCCTTAACATTGTAAACAAAAGGTTTGCAAATGTTTTTGTTCATGTTACCATTATTATGGATATGCTGGTCGATAGGTCAACCCTAGTTTGCCAAGGCAAATGGAGCAGTATTTCCCGTAGTAAAACACATAACAAAAGGAGAAGGAAGATGCCAGTAGCATCAATGATTGAACTTTTAGAAGCAGGTGTACATTTCGGACACCAAACACAAAGATGGAACCCAAAAATGAAACCGTATATCTACGGTGCAAGAAACGGTATTTATGTAATCGACTTGCGTAAAACAAGTGATTTATTAGATGCAGCTTACGATGTTGTAAGAGAATATGCAGCTAAAGGTAAAAACGTTTTATTCGTTGGTACAAAAAAACAAGCATCTGAAGTTGTTGCACAAGAAGCAACAAGAGCAGGCGCTTACTACGTTAACAGAAGATGGTTAGGCGGTATGATGACTAACTTTGAAACTATCAAAACTCGTGTTAACAAATTAAAAGAATATGAAAGCTTTATCGAAAGCGGTCAAATCGAAAAATTACCTAAAAAAGAACAAGCTCAAATCAACAAACAAGTTGCAAAATTGAGCAAAACTTTGGGCGGTATTAAAGAAATGAGAGGATTACCTGATATCCTATTCATCGTTGACCAACAAAAAGAAGATATCGCTATTCTTGAAGCTAAAAAATTAGGCGTTCCTGTTATTTGCTTAGCTGATACAAACGCTGATCCAGATAACATCGACTATATCATCCCTGGTAATGACGATGCTATTCGCTCAGTACAATTAATCGCATCTAAATTAGCTGATGCTGTTTTAGAAGGTAAAGAGCTTCGTGCTAACAAAGCTGTTAACAATTCTAAAGTAGAAGAAATTAAAGCTGAAGATGCTGGTGTTACAGAAGAAGTTAAGGCATAATGGAGGAAACAATGAATATTACAGCTAGTATGGTTAAAGAACTTCGTGAGAAAACTGGCGCAGGCATGATGGACTGCAAAAAAGCTCTTACTGAAGCTGATGGTGATATGGAAAAAGCAACTGAAGCATTAAGACAAAAAGGTATTGCTTCTGCTGAAAAGAAAATGGGCAGAATCGCAGCAGAAGGTCTTGTTGCTTCATACGTTAACGATTCAGTTGGCGCCATGATCGAAGTTAACTGCGAAACAGACTTCGTTGCTAAAAACGCAGAATTCAAAGAATTATGCCAAAATTTAGCAGAATTAGTTGCTGAAGAAAAACCGGCAGACGTTGATGCCTTACTTGCAACAACTTGCAAAAAATGCGGTAAGAAAATCGAAGATGTAATTAAAGAAAAAATCGCTTCAATCGGCGAAAAAATTACAATCAGAAGATTTGTTATATTTGAAGGCAACAACGCAACTTACATCCACAACGGTAAAATCGGTGTTCTTCTTAACACAGACAAACAAGACGCTGAATTGATGAAAGATATCTGCTTACACATCGCTTCTTGCTCTCCTGAATTCTTATCAAGCGAAGATATTCCTGCTGAAGTAAGAGAAGAAGAAAAACGTATCGAAATGGGTAAAGAAGATTTGGCTAAAAAACCTGAAAACATTAGAGAAAAAATCGTTGAAGGTCGTTTACACAAAATCTTAGCTCAAAAATGTTTGCTAGAACAAGCATTTGTTAAAGATCCTAGCCAAACAGTTGCTCAACTTATTGAAGGTAAATTAACTATCAACAAGTTCGTTAGATACACTTTAGGCGAAGGTTTAGAAAAACGTAACGAAAACTTCGCTGACGAAGTTATGAAACAAATCGGTTAATAATATTTTAACCTTTGTTTAATACTTTTACA
>URRM01000075.1 GCA_900550295.1 uncultured bacterium | reverse complement strand
CCGGCGCCTTTTATTGACAAATTAATATATACTTTATAAAATTATGCAATAGGAGAATTTAAAATGGAAGAAGAAATTTTAATAAAGGGCAAAAAAAACTTAAAATCTTACTTTGCAATGATGGGGATTGTAATCCTATATACAGCAATATATTCCTCTTCTTTCTTTGCTTTTAATATATGTAACTCGATGCTCGATTTTCTGTTTATAATAATGTTCTCGATGTTACTTATTTTTATACTAATAATGGGATTAAAAATAACACTTTCGTACTTTAATGACGAAGTTTATCTTACAAACAAAGCAATAATATTAAAAAGAGGCAAAAAAACTTTCAATTTTCCATTAGAAGATGTTATAAAATTAAGATGCGCAGTTGGTATATTTGGCGTTATTTCTATTAGAACAAGAAAAGTAAAGAAATATCTTGTATTTAGTTGTGAAAATGCAGGTGAATTCTATCATAAATATATTGAAGCAAGGGAACAAATTCCTGATATACCACCCGAACACGACAAAGAAAATCCTCTTGCGTTTGTTTTAGTGATGCTTGCATTTGTTGCTGTAATATGTGTAGATATATTCCAAGATAAACTAGACAGTATGCCTGCGCCTGACTTTGTGCAACAAGAAAATAATGAAATAAATTACGAATAAAAAACATTTGATTATATTCTTAAAACTATGAATAAATTGGTTACAACAATAATTCACATAAATGAATAAAAAAGGAGAAAAAATGTCTGAAGAATTGAGAGAAAATAAAGCCTTTATAAGTTTTGAAGGATTTATAGGAAGGTATGACTATTTTTTAAATTTAGTTTTGCTAAATATGATTTCGCTTGTATTTACAACTCCAATAACTGGTTATTACTTAAACGGAGCTGATAATTTCAACAGTCTAATCGATTTTACAAGTTGTTTTACATTAGCACCAATCGGTGTAAGGATTTGGAGCTTAATTGGTAGTGTTATAGCTTCTTACATAATAATTTCAAATGTCATAAGACGTTTAAACGACATTAACGGTGGAGAAAACAAGTCTATGAATTATGGAATCTCTGCTGTTTTTGTAACTCTTTCATTCGGTTATATTTTTCCAAGTTTTTTAGCCATATTAATCTATATATTTGGAACAATTGTAGCATTTTGGGTTTTACTTAAAAAAGGTAAAATTACAGGAGCTATGCAATATGATTACAAAAAAGATTTTAACTGGGGTGCATTTTTTGGTACTTGGACTTGGGGGTTAGTGAATAAATCTTATAAAACTTTATGGATGCTACTTTTGTGGTGTACTCCTTGGGGACCTCTATTTGGTATTTATTGTGGTTTAAAAGGTAATGAATGGGCCGGCACTAACAAGGATTGGGATAATTTAGATCAATTTCAAAAATCACAAAAGAAACAAAGCATAATATTTATAATTTTGAATGTAGTTATTATTCCTGTCGTAATTTTTGCAATTACAATGACACTAATTATGGGTACAGTTTTCTATATAACATCAAGCGATGATAACAACACTCAAAAAGTAGACAAAACTATAGAAAAATTAGAATCAGCAATGACAACATTGGGCTCAATTTATTTTGAAGGACACGAAATTACAAAAGATGAAAACAAATATTATGTTCTTTCAAAAGATTGGAGCGGATATACATTCCAAGAGAAAAAAGACATCTTAGATATGGCAGCTTCAATGGCTTCAACAGAAAAAAACAAAGCAGAAAAACAAACTTCTAAATATTCAAAAACAACTGAATTGCCTAAAACAAAAATATACAGTTACGAAACAAAACAACTTTTAGGCGAGTTTATCATGGATAAAAAGGTTCAAGAAAATGGTAGTTTTAAAGAATATTTTTCAGCTTCAATGAAGGCGTATCAATTCTATAAACCTACAAAATAAGAAAGATAGCACAACAAGTATATTGAGATTCTGAAACAGGCTCAAATAGAATAACAAAAGAAAGGAAATTTATGACAATTAATGATTTAAGTACAGAACAGCCAAAAGCACCTACTCCAGAATTAGAAAACAACTCAGGTCAAGGACCAAACTCAGAGGTTCCTGACATTGTAGCAAAGCGCTTCAATTGGGGCGCATTTACTTTTTCATGGATTTGGGGTTTAGGAAACAAAACCTATATAACTTTATTAACATTAGTGCTTGTTTTTATCCCCTTCGTTGGTAATATTGCTGCTATAATTGCCAATATCATCTTTGGTATAAAAGGTAACCGTTGGGCTTGGCAAAATAAACAATGGAAAAGTATTGAACACTTCCACAAAGTTCAAAAAACTTGGGCTTGTTGGGGTATTGGTCTGATGATTGCAGGGTTAATATTAGCCCCAGTAGTTATTCTTTTAACTTATGGTATAGCTCTTGAAACAGGAGGACCAGATATTTCACAGTATAAATAATGAAAGGTAGATTATGCCAATTAACGCTTGTTAGAGTATCTACTCAAATAAAAAAAGGCACAGGGGGCGTTCCGTTAACTGATCCCCAGTGCCTTTTTTCATACATATTTCACTAAGTTATTTTACAGTTTTCAACAAATTTTCGATATCTTTAACTATTAATTCTGTAGTTAAGTGATAGCGCTTGTTTAATTCATCCATTGGAGTTCTATCTGTAAATTCTTTTTTGGCACCAAAGTTCAAAACCTTCATGTCTGAATTACCGTAGTAACGAGCAACTTTTTCACCATAACCACCGTCAAGAACACCATCTTCTAATGTAATTACCAATTCGTGATTGGCTTTCAAATCTTCTAATGCATTTTCATCTAATCCTGTCAAATATACAGGGTTAATTAATGTCGCATCGATATTTTGTTCCGCTTTTAGCTTAGATTTAACTTGTTCAGCTAATTGGTAGAAGCTTCCGACACCAATAATTGCAACTTTTTCACCTTTACTTGCAATTTTAAATTTATTCAATTCTGCATAATCTGTATTATCAGCAACACCAGTTGATACAAGGTTTGTCATAGGCACTCTGATTACAACAGGATATTTAGTTTGTTCAACTGACCAATCAAGCATAGCAAGATACTCTTCTTTGTTTGTAGGAGCTAAATATACAATATTTGGAATATTACTAATTAAAGGAATATCAAATACTTGTAAGTGAGTCACATCAGCAGGTGAAATTTCACCCCAGAATACAAGAATTGTCGCAGGAGCATTATTAATTGCCATATCTTGTGATATTTGATCATAACTTCTTTGGATAAAAGAACTTAAAACTTCAAGAACCGGTTTTGCTCCGTTGTATGCTAACCCTGAAATATAACCTACTGCGTGTTGTTCTGCAATAGCTACATCTGTGTAATGTTTACCTAATTTTGCTCTAACGTCAGGTGTTAAGCCTGTTGCCCCCGGAGTTGCAGGAGATACAACCATTAAAGTGTCATCTTTTTTAGCTTTTTCAATTAAATAATCGTTAGTTATTGAAGTGTAAGTTTCAACCGGAGTTTGTTTTTTGTCTTTATTATTCATAAAATTAGGTAATTGCCAGTGATAACTTTCTTTGTCTGTAACTGCCGGTTCATAACCTTTACCCTTTAATGTATGAATATGTACAACTGTCGGTTTATTTGTATTTTTTACTGTTTTGAATAAATCAATAAGTTTTTCTACATCATTACCTTCTTCTAAGTAGTAATATTCATAGCCCATTGATTTAAAGATATTATTTTCGGCTTTCCCATTCGTATCTCTTAATGTTTTCAAACTATTGTAAATTCCACCTTCAACCGGTGCAATAGACATAACATTATCATTTATAACAATAATCATATTTGAATTTAAAACAGCAGCGTTACTCAAACCTTCCAATGCTTCACCACCGGAAAGAGAACCGTCACCAATTAAGGCAACAACATTATATTTTTCACCTTTCAAATCCCTAGCTTTAGCCATACCTGTAGCTAAACTTAAAGATGTTGAAGTGTGTCCTAAAATAAAGTTATCATACTCACTTTCATGATTATTTGAATATCCTGAAATTTCAGGATGAGCAAGAGGATTTACAAAAGCATCTTTTCTTCCTGTTAAGATTTTATGTGGATAAACTTGGTGAGAAACATCATATACAAATTTATCATCTGGAGTATTAAAAACGTAATGCATTGCTATCGTTGTTTCAACAATACCCAAATCCGGACCTAAGTGTCCGCCGATAGTATTTACTTTATTTAATATTGCTTTTCTAATATCTTCTGCTAAAATATTCATTTCTGCCACTGAAAGTTTTTTCACATCTGCCGGTGAATTTACTTTGTTAAAAACTTCTGAATAAGTTTGTTCCATATTTTATTCTCCTTTTTTATAAATTGACATTCTATATTTAGCATTTTACAACCTGATAGTAACTCTCAGTCAAGTGTATAAAAAAGGAATGTTAAAAAATGTTTATTTATAATATAATGCTGTTAAAAAGATTGGAGAATTCGCTATGTATACAATAAAAGAAGTTGCAGAGAAAATGGATGTTTCAGAGCATACATTAAGATTTTGGGCAAAAAGCGGATTTTTCCCATTTTTAACTCGTAATGATAACAACGTACGAATGTTTTCTGAAAACGACTTGAATTGGGTTCGAATTGTTAAATGTTTACGCTCTGTTGGAACTCAAACTAAAGATGTCAAAAGATACATTGACTTATGCATAATCGGTGATTCTACAATAAAAGAACGTTATCAAATTATATTAGATACAAAAGCTAAAGCTCTTGAACAAATGGATGAATTAAAAAAACAATTAGAATTATTAGATTATAAAGAAAATTTCTACAAAAATTTAATTAAAAACCATTTGGAAGATGTTTGGAATCCTATGTATCAAAAAAAAGAAGAAGTTGAAAGCGCATAATTTTGTTGATTAAAAGTAGCAACAAATTATTTCTATCTGTAAACTCCAATTGCAGCAATTAAAAGTCTTACATCTTTGTCCAAATATTGATATTCTCTATCTGGAACATTGAAGGATTTCTTTTCAAAATCTTTATAGAATTTTTCGGTATAAGCTTTTGTAAATGGAGTATCAACCAAATACATATACATAGCTTTTGTTTTAAGAATATATTTATAATTGATTTTTTCAATCATGTCATAAGGAGCGTTGTATTTTTCCTCGACTTCCAACAACTTTCCATAAAGAGTATTTTTATCACCTTTTTGATAAAACTCATAATCTTGTTTTATTGCAAGCTGGTGTTTTGTAAGTCTACCTAAAGGACTATTTATTACAATCCTAATTAGTTCCGCATCCTCCTCTTGTAAAACATTACTTGCAAAATTTGGTGTTGCTAAAATAAAAAGTAGTGAAAATAAAATTATAAATAAGCGTTTCATTGATATCCCTTTCATATATTGATATTCTAACACAAAAAGTATACACCTAATTATTGCAAAAAACACAAGTTATAATATAATGTTCGTATGACTATCATAAGTTTTGACGATGTTTTAAAATTAAAAAAAGCGTGTGATGAAAAGTTCAAAGAACACGTGCATTTTCATGATGCTTGTGGCGGACAATATTTTTCACTAGAAACCGACAGCGATGACATTAGAGATTTCATCAAAGACTTCATGTTAAAAATAGATTATAAAGTAATCTTTGATAAAAGCGGTTTGTCTTTTACACTTGAGGATAACAAGTAAGGTTAAACATATGAAAAAATACGAATTAATAGCATTCGACATGGATGGAACACTTCTAAATTCTAAAAAAGAAATTGATAAAAGTAGTTTAACCGCAATAAAAGAAGCTACAGAGCAAGGTAAAATTGTAATATTAAGCACAGGCAGATGTCCGTCACAATTGCAAATGTACATAAATACTATCCCTAATTTACGTTATCTAAACTGCTTAAGCGGTGCAATAGTTTATGATATACAGGAAGATAAATATATTTATAACAAAACAATGCCTTTTGAAACAGTGAAAACACTTATGGACATAGCAAAAGGGCATGATTTAATGATTGAACTTTTGTACAAAGATACATTTATTCAAAGAAATCAATGTGACGAAATCGAAGAATATGGAATGGGCGTGTATAAAGAACAATACCAAAGATGGGCAATGAAGTTTGATAACCTTGTTGAAGAATTTTTAAACGCACCTTTTGAAATCGGAAAGGTTAATTTTTACACTCGCACACCGGAGGAACGTGACATTGTATTAAAAAAGATTATGGATGCAAAACTTGATGTTGAAACAACTTATGCAGAAACAACTTCAATAGAAATTTCATCTAAAAACACTGATAAAAGTGTTGGTTTAGAAAAACTTTGTAAATATTTGGATATACCAATAGAAGCAACCATTGCGGTTGGTGATGCTGACAATGATATCGGCATCTTTAAAAAAGCCGGCTTAAAAATTGCAATGGGTAACGCAAACAAAAACATCAAAGCTCTTGCAGATGTTATTGTAAATGATTGCGACAATGGAGGATGTTCTCAAGCCATTTATGATTATCTACTAAATGAGAAAGAATTAGCCTTTTAAAGCTCTTACAACTTCACGTATAGAGTTTATTGTAATATCTTCCATAGGTTCACCCTTGATTGTCCAATTTTCCATGTCGACATCTTCAACGGCAACCTCATAATAACGAGCCAAACCCATTTGCCAAATTTTCTTCATCGTATCCTTATCAAACTCTTGATGAGTGTGGTGATTAACATGATGCAAAACGTCTTTGTTTTTCTTATCCATAAAATTTCCTAATATTACAAGTTCTATATAATATTGATAACAACTTAAAATATCAAAAATTGACTACATAATAAAAAATTGTAAGATATAGTTACAAATAAAAAGACTTCTTTTTCAAGAAGTCTTTTTTATATATATAATCTATTGATTAAGCTTCTAACCATTCGTTCATTCTAACGAAACCGTGTAAGCCTTGTGTTTTCATTGAACGAGTTGTTTCTTGAACAGCGTTACCGCAGTTACCTTCAACAACTTGGAAAGAACCATCGTTGTTGATTTTTGAGATAATACCAACGTGACCTGAATTTTCACTGTATTTCCAAACTGCTAAGTCACCAACTTGAGGTTTGTAACCAGAAGTTTTTGTAGAGTATTTACCAGCTTTTTCAGCTTTTCTTCTGATGTTTTGAGTTGATTCATCAAAACCAAATGTTTGTTTGTTATTACCGTTTTGACCTTGACCATAGCACCAAGAAACAAATGATGCACACCAAGGATTGCCGTTAGCTTTACCAAATCTGTATTTGTTAACTTCTGCAGAGTTGTTGCTATTTCCGTTTTCAGTAACACCTATTTGAGATTTTGCTAAGCTGATAGCGTTTGAAACTCTATTGTTAGTTAAAGTAAAATTGTTTCTTCTAACGTTTGTACCGAATGAACCAAAGTTGAATGATTGGTTTGAAACTGTGCCGAATGAAGGCATTGACATAATTGAGTTGAATGCTGAGAAGTTAGGCATTGCAGAGAAACCGCCGAATGAGAAGTTGCTGCCAAAAATACCAAACATTGATAAATCAGACATAAATGAATTGCAACCAAAGTTCATTGAACCAAATAATGAAGTTGTATTAAAATTTGAAAAACTGATTGTCATTAATTAACTCTCTTTATTTATCTCTCGTACTTATATAAAGTATTTCTTTCTAAA
>URRM01000074.1 GCA_900550295.1 uncultured bacterium | reverse complement strand
AAAATTTTTGTTATTTTGAAAATTATGTTTTAAAATAAACTTGTAAATAATATATTGTTATAAGGAGAGTGTTTATGGATATTAATGAAATTGGAAACATTCAAAATATAAATTTTAATAATGCATCATCAACTGCAAAAGCTCAAATACCACAAGAAACTTCAATCTTTTCAGGAGTTAAAGCAGATAACGAGTCTAAAATTTTAAAAGAAGGCGAAGTAAAAGTTAAAGGTGATGACGGTAAAAATTATAAAGCACATGAAGTTGTAACTCAAGAGATTGATGATTCCGGCAAAACATGGGAAATTTCAGTCAGAACCTATACCGATGATGCAGGAAAGGCTGTTAAAGATACAATAAAGACTTATACTTATAAAGAACGTTTTGGCAAAGAAGATGTTGAAATTACAAAAAGAAAAATTTCACATATAACACCGGATGTTAAAAAGACTGTTGAAGAAGAAGAATCAAAATACCATTATGCTGAAAAACATGAAGAATGGCACGGCAATGAAGGTATAGTTGGCAGTTCAAAACGTTCTAAAGTTAAACAATGCAAAATGCCACAAGGCTTTAGTGCAAAATATTTATCTTCATCAACAGCTGTTGCAACATTGAATCTTAGTGAAGATGAATAGTTTATGAGTAAAGTTGATATTTTACCAAAAGAGTTCGACTTAAAAAGTGAAAACAAAACTTTGAGTAGAAGAGAACTTGAGGTTATGTTGTTAGTTGCCGGAGGTTTTGAAAACTCTGAAATTGCAAAAATTTTTGAGGTAAAACTAACGACTGTTAAAAAACAATTAGAACGAATTTATTTAAAATTGCAAGCAAAAAACAGAGCTAATGCTGTTTTTAAAGCATATTTTGATGGTTTAATTACAGCAAGAGATTATTCTGCTGTGATGAATTCGCCAAGAGTAAAAGAATTATTATTCCAAAAAGGTTAACTTATTAAGTTTATGTAAAGGTATTCCGAAACTGTGTTAAACTATAATTAAGGAACATGGTAAAGGAGAAAAAAATGATACCTATTTTAGATTCAAAAAGACAATACGCACAAATTGGTGCAGAAGTAGAAAAAGAAGTTTTAGAAGTTTTACGTTCTGGACAATACATTTTAGGTAAACACAACAAAGCTTTAGAACAAGAATTAGCAGATTTTATCGGAGTTAAACACACTGTTGCTTTAAATTCAGGTACTGATGCTTTACACTTAGCTTTAAGAGCTTTAGATATAGGTGCTGGTGATGAAGTTATTTCAACAGCATTCACATTTGTAGCTACATCAGAAGCAATCGGTATTGTAGGTGCAAAACCTGTATTTGTTGATATTGATCCTGATACATTCAATATTGGTCCTGCAAAAATTGAAAATGCTATTACTCCAAAAACAAAAGCAATCATTCCTGTTCATTTATATGGTCAGCCAGCAAACATGGATGTAATTTTAGATATTGCTAAACGTCATAACTTGTACGTAATTGAAGATGCTTGCCAAGCTATCGGTGCAAGATTACACGGCAAAATGGTTGGTTCATTCGGTGATATCGGTTGTTTTAGTTTCTATCCAACTAAAAACTTAGGTGGTATGGGTGACGGTGGTTTATTAACTACAAACTCAGATGTTATTAAAGACAGAGTTCTTGCATTAAGAAACCACGGTGGTGCAGTTCGTTATCACCACGACGAAATCGGTGTAAATTCAAGATTAGATGAAGTTCAAGCTGCTATTTTAAGAGTTAAGTTGAACTACATTAACGAATGGAATGAAGCAAGACGTGCACACGCAAAAACTTACAACGAATTGTTTGCAAATTGTGAAGATGTTCAAACTCCAACAGAATTAGACGATACATATTGTGTATACCATCAATATACAGTTAAAATACCAAATAGAGATAACATCCACAAAATGTTACAAGAACGTGGCATAGGTGCAATGTTGTACTACCCAATTCCATTACACTTACAAAAAGTTCATGAATACTTAGGTATGGGCAAAGGTTCTTTACCTAACACTGAAAAAGATACTGAAATGGTAATTTCTTTACCAATGTTCCCAGAAATTACTTTAGAAGAACAAAAAACAGTTGCAAATACTTTAATGGAATGTATTCAAGAAACAAAAGCATTAGCATAATTAAAAGAATTATGGTAATAAAGAAGACCGGAGGTGAATTTCACCTCCGGTCTTCTTTTATGTGTACCTTGTCAAAATATTAAGCTTGTTGTGCTTTTTGATCTGCAACTTTAACTTTACCGTTTTTAATTAAATCAGCTAATGAGTTAGACATTTCAGTTGTAGCTGTTTCAGTCTTTTTACCTTTATTTTTAGAAGCTTCTGCAACTTCACCAGCGGCATTTCTTAAATCTATGTTAGCTTTGAATTTTTTAAATCCTTTAGTTTCATTTGCTGTTTGTTTTGCTTCTGCGAATTTTGTTGTATCAACATATTCTTTATTTGCTAAGTTTTTAACATTTGATGTTTTTGACATTGAGAATTGGTATTGGTCTGCAATTGTTTCAACAGATTTTGCAATGTTAACAGTTGCACCGCCAAGTTGTTCACCTGTAGCGATAGCCATGTTACCCATTCTATTAGCAGCCTTTACATTACCTTTTTTGCCGAAACCTAAGAAACCGCTCTTTTTAAAACCTGCATTTTTAGCTTCTTTTTTAGATGTAATATTTGATGCTTCAGTACCTTTTTCGATTGTAACTTCAGCGTATTCGTTGGCATCAGTTGCTTTGCTTGCTGCAGCTTCAGCTTCCATCTTTACGCCTTCCATTGTATGACCTAAAGATTCAGCTTTAGCTTGAGCTTGTTCCAAAGTAACCTTTGAATCTTCAGCAATAGAGTCACCTTCAGTTGCTAATTCATACATATCGTTGTGTAATGTTTGAATTTCACCTTGTAATTTTTGCATTTTAGCCTGATCTTCTTCTGAAGAATCTTCTTTTTGTTGAAGAGTTCCAAGTTCTTTCATTTTAGTTTCGTATTCTTTTTGTTTCTCTTCTATTTGTTGTTGAACAGTCTTTGCTTCTTTTTCTGCTTTTGTTGTAGTTTTTTCAACTTCAGCATTTACGTCTGTTAATTCTTGATTTGTTGATTCTGTTTCAACTTGGAATTTATCAATTTCGCCTTGTAGAGTGGCCATATCAGTGATGAAACCTTCATCTTTTTTCATTAAGGTTTCAAGAATAGTTTTCAAGTTTGCGCCATATTCTTTAGCTGTTTCAACTTCTTTTTGAGCTTCATTTGTTTTAGAGGCATCATCAGCAATTTCATATTTTACTTCTTGGTTATCATCAGTTTTATTAATAGCTGTAGCTTCTTTTTTTTCTGCAGTTTTAATTGCTTCATCTGGAACTTGAACACCATTGTTTTTAAGTTCTTTTAACTGAGATGCGCTATAATTTCCATAATTAATTCCTGATACCATAAGCCTACTCCTTTGAGTTGTTATCTTTTCTACACATTCTCACAATCGGCACAAAAGCATGAAAACTTGAGGGTTTTGACAGAAATGTTAACATTCTGTTACAAAATAGGTTTGTGAAAACAAGTATAATATTCATACATGTACATGTAAGGATATGTTATTATATTATAAATGTTAAAATATGTAACAAGATGCTTTGAAATACTTAAGTTTACTTGTTTTTATCCGATATTACATGTGGGTACGTGGTAAAAGGAATGTGTAATTATGGGTTTAGCAGCATCACAAGCAAGACTATTAACAATTACATCAAGGTTGTCTTCAGTAGAATTAAGACAACAACGAATTGCTATGGACAAAATGCGTTTAGCAAATGATTCAGAAGCAGTATCAACAAAATATACATAAGCATTGAATAATAAGACATTAACAATTTCAAATGGTGGTGAAGAAATTGCAATGAATTATTCAACATTAGCTGCACAAGGATATTCTGTAATGAGGGCATCTGATGGAGTAATTGCAAGTTCTGCAGGTTCAAGCAGTGCAGCAGGAACATCTGCAAATAGTTCTGCAAATTCAAGTGCGAAAGCAAATGCAAATGTTTCAAATCCAGAAATTCAAAAATGGGTTGGTCAGCCTGCACCAACACAACCAACATTTAATGAAGTTGCACCAACTGCACCTGCAAAAATTAAAAAGCCAACAGAACCAACAAATATCAACACAACAGTTACTGTACCAGATTTTAAGTTAGCAATTTCTCAAGCACAAAATTTATCAAATACCAGTTATACATATACTCATAGTTGGGATGGTCGTAATTCAGAACAACAATCTTCTATGTTTGATAAGTTTGTTTTAAATGGGACAGTAAAAGAATTAATAAAGAGTCTATACTCTCAAAACCTTTCGAAGACTGCTTTATCGTTAGAAGAAGCTATGTCAAAAGCCGAACAAACCTATAAAACAGCACCTAAAAACCTAGGGGTTGGCAATTCAGGAGGCTATGGTAAACGTGATTCTGCGGGTTTTAATAGCAAAATCAAAACGGCAGAAAATGAATATGCTACTACTATGCTTTCGGCTTTAAAAACAGCACAAAGTAGTGCAAATTCCGAAGCTGAAAGTATTAAACAGAATAATTTAACAATTCAAAATAATTACAATACAGAATTAGATAAATATAACAAAAATCAACAAGAATGGAATGCATATAATACAAAAAAAGCTGAATATGATTCGAAACGTCAAGCATATCAAGCTCAATTGAGCCAATACAATATAGATTATACAAACTGGGTAACTGCAAATTCTTCTAATGGTATTAATGAAACTCAAAATGCAGGACAAGCTACAGGTTCAAACAGTGGCTCTACAGCAGGAACAACAGAAGCAAACGCTACAGCCGCACAAGAATTAGCAGCACAATTGAAAAATACTCAATTCTTAATTCAAGGTTTATTGAGCGGTTATTTAGTATTAGTAAAAGATGGTCAGCAAGTATCATTGTCTTCTGCAACAAGTATTATAGAAGAATATGATAAATCGGATGATGCAACAGCAGAAGCAGAATATAATACCCAAATGGCGAAAATAAACAGAAAAGAAAAACAATTGGATATGCAAGCAAAACAAATAGATACAGAATATTCAGCATTGCAACAAGAATATGACTCTGTAAAAACAATTATTTCAAATCACGCTAAAGATTTTTCTTACTTTAGTTAATGAAACTTATTATTTGACTTTTTAATACATATTCAAAATTTTACAAAACCGGTAAAAAATGGTATAATATTAGCATTAACGCCTCTTTTTATCTTTTTATATGAAATTTTGTCCTTGCAAATAAAATTTGAAAGGAACAGTTTTATGAGCAAAACATCTTCTTACAAACCGTCTTATACAAGCGGTTCTGTCAGCATTAACGGACAAAACAAAGCTACTACTACAAAGAGCGGTAATGCTGTTTATGGCAATTACAACATGAATGATTATGAAAAAGAACTTTATGATTACGCACAAAAAACATTGCCACAATTAGTTCAAAATGTGAATACTTTTTCACCAGAAGCTATGCAATCTATTAATAATCAACTGGACGTATATAAACGTCAAGGACAAAATTGTATCAACCAAATTTATACACCATTGATAAACAACCTTAAAAATGATATTGCTTCACGTTTTGGAAACCTTGATAATTCAATGTTTATGAATAATTTGAACAATATTGAATCTAACAGAGGTAATGCAATTACAGAATTGGCTGATAATTTAATATCAAAACAAAATGAACTTGTTAACAATGAGTTAGTAAATAGGTATAACTATATTAACCTTTTAAATTCTCTTCAAAATCAATATAATAACTTAGCTTTAAGTACGATAAATTCTTCATTAGGACTTGGAAATAGCGCATTAGCGTATAATAATTCGGTCGCAAACAATAAATCGTCAGATACTTTTGGATTAGGACAAATAGCCTCTTTAGCTTCATTGGCTAAATATTTTATATAATCAAAAAAGGAGATATTTTAAATATCTCCTTTAATTTATTCGACATACCTACGTTTCATTACAACATTACCTTCCGAATCATATGCCTTATCATAAAGCCAATGAGCGATTAATTTGCTGTTTTTATCATATATGAAGGTTTCTGCCTTTGAAACTCTTAAACTCATGTTTACAAGCTTGCCAGCAGTGTTATATTTGTAAGTTTTATATGGGTAAGAAGTTCCCGATTTTTTCTCAACATACATTAAAATTCCGTTTGAATCATAATAACGGACAACAAGGGGATCAGCTTTTTTTAATACAGCATATGTGTTGTCTGAAAAGTATGCTAAAGTTCTGTCTTTTAAATCAGTCATACCTTTTAGCATGAAGCCTACATTTTGGTCATGTTCACCGTCATAAGCATAGCCATTTATATAAGAAGAATCAATTGTGTATGAAATTCCGTTCATAACCTCATTACGGGCTGAATTTTCATCATACGCAACTCCTCCCTGCAAAACTTCTGCGTTTGCTGGAATTAGCATAAAGATTAATAATATTGCGGTTAGTAGATATTTTTTCATAATACTCAATTATTAATGATTTTATCATTAAAAGTCAATATTTTATGCTAAAATTAGTTGAAAAAGAGGATTATTACTATGAAAAAACTATTTTTTATTATTTTAACGTTTCTTTTTATTTTGGTGATTTTAGCTATATTGTTGGCTAAATCTACAATATTAAATCACGTTAAAACATACAAATTTAAAAACTTACCAACTGTTTGTGGAGATATAAAATTAGGTGGTTTTTCTGATCTTTTCTACAAGAACGGATATTTTTACGCAATAACTGATAGAGGTCCAAATTCAAGAGAATTCGTTGAAAATGATACTGCATATAGGGTTTTTAACTGTGTAAATTATCATCCATACATTGTAAAATTTAAACTTGAAAAAGATGAAGCAAAAGTAGTTGAAGTTAAACAAATACCGGAACTTTCCGGAATGCCGATTGCTATCGATCGTGATAGTACACCGTTGAACGAACAGGAAAAACCAATTCCGTTTGATATAAATGGTGCTGATACAGAAAGTTTTATTATTGATAAAAATGGAAATTATTGGATAGGTGAAGAATATTATCCGTCAATTATTAAATTGGATAGTAATTTGAAATTTTTGGCTCGTTTTGCACCAGTTAATTCATCAGTAAAAAATCCAAAAGTTACTTATAATTTGCCGGAGGAATTTAATAAGGTTCGTACAAATTTAGGTTTTGAATCAATGTTTTATGACGGTGACAAATATATTTATGTATTTACTCAATCTGGTTTGAAAGGTGAAGAAACTATTATTAGTGTTATAAAATTCAATATAGATACTCAAAAATGCGAAAAAGTTTTAAAATATAACTTTCAAGACAAAAGTATTATGAGTGCCGTAACATATACTACAGACGGGCATGAAATATTTTCAGCGGAAAGAATTAACGGAAAACATTATTTGAACAAACTTGTTGTAAGAGGAAATAAAATTGAAAAAACTTCAATAATCAAAGATTTACAAGGTTTTGAAAATATCCACGAAAATATTAAAATTGAAGGGCTTGCAAATGTAGGTAAGAAAGTCTACATTATTAATGACAATGATTTCGGCATTGATGAAACAAATGACAAAGGTTGTTTTGTTATGGAATTTAAACGTTCAAATGCATTAAAAAAATTATTAAAAATTAAATGAGATTAAAAAGAAGGCGCCGTGGCATTTG
>URRM01000073.1 GCA_900550295.1 uncultured bacterium | reverse complement strand
GATATAATAATATTTTTTATTCCTATATATAATTTAAGTTTATTTATTCATAAAATTTGCCTTTGCACTATTGGCAAGGGGTTGAATAATTTATATATTATTATGTTCCGTAATATTCAATTGCATCTAAATCGTCTTTCCAGTTCATAGCATCTTGAATTTTAGCTATTGTTTCTGGAAAATATTGTTGCAAATATTGAGAACGAATACTTAAGCCAGATTTTTCATCAGCAAAAGAGTTTGTAATTGCATTTGTTTCAGCAACAACCTCTGCTAAGCCTCCAAACTCACCGCCATAGTGACCTTTTGCTTGCGTAAAGTATTTAACATGATTACGTTCTTCTTCTGAATGGAATTTGTTAAAAGTTTCTCGTTCCCTTAAATATGTTTCTTTAATATCTTTATTATCAGTGAACATTTTGTTTTTACCCAAAAGTTTTTCTTTATAAGTTTTTTGTTTTTGAGAGTCTTTTGCGTGTCCTAATTCGTGCAAGAATACAAACAAATTATCCATTATATTAACATCTTTTGATACAGGTGAAAATCCTGCTTGATAAATACTGTCTGTGCTATCCATTTTTCCAATGTTTGCGACAGTTTCAAGCAATTCTTCGCCAGAAACTTTCTTTAATAGATTTACTAAATCTTTTTTGTTTCCTATTAGTTTTTCTTCAAAATTGATAGAAGCTTCTCTATTATGGTGCAAATCTTTTACAGTAAGCTTTTTATCGTCAGTCGTAATATCGTATTTATAACCATTTTTTGAAGAAATAAAATGATTATCGTCAACAACTTCAAAAGATTTAGATAAGCCCATTAAAATTTTGCCGTTTTTATCTGTAATCTTATAGTCTATAATTCTATTACCTTTAGGATCATCTTCATATAAGAATTGTGTTCTTGTGCCGTTATTTGATTTGAAATCACGTTTTATAGAAACAATTCCTGTCTTTTTATCAACAGTAGCCTTTGATGCTTGTTTTGTTTCACCATTTGGATAAACATACGTAACATCATACACCCCGTTAACTTCAGAAGGTTTTAAGATTTCTTTTCTTAATAGATTACCGTCTTTATCGATTTTCTCAACAGTTTGTTCAAGTATTTCATCCTTCATTTTGTCATCGTTATAACTTTTTTTAACTGTTGTAACTGTATTATTTCTGAAATCAATGTCTTTTTTGATATCAGCTTTTAAATTGCTTAAGTCATACTCTGTTTTTGATAACAGTTCTATATTTTCAGCATCAAACTTGAAGGTTCCTTTACAACCACATTTTAACGAAAATTCTTTTTGTGGTTCATATTCGTTTTGTTCGAATTCGTCTGGCTTAGCACCTTTTGGCAATTTATTGATAGCATTCAAAACTTTTTCATTAAATTTATCGTCTTTTAAATCTTTACCCATACGGTAAACGGCTTTCATATTAGACATATTAAAATTTGTATTGTCCTTAAAAGCATTTACTGTTTCAAAATCTAAAACCTTTGTAGCACAAGAAATTTTAAAATTATTAACTTCTTTTTCTGAAAATCTTGGTTTTCCATCTGTGTTTTTCATATTAGCAACAATATTTACCGCTTCGTTTTCAGATGGCTCAGTGACACCTTTATTTGGATTTGTAACTCCTTTTTTAGAAGACACAAAAACATCTTGAATTGGTTCATTCAAGTTTGCAAGAGGCTTATTTTTATTATATATTTGGGGTTTTAAAGTTGGAAATCCAATCTTTATTCCGCCAATATTCATGGAAACTCCTTTACTTATACACATGCTAATTAACGGGAGTGAACATGAAAAATTGCTTAATTATGTGATTGTGTAAACTTTTTTGTAGTACAAATAACTTCCGACAATTGCAATTAATATATTAGGTATCCAAGCTGCAAAGAACGGTGGAAGTGCGCCGGCTTCACCAAATGAAACAGAAAGGGCTCTTAACAAGTAATAGAAGAATATGATTAAGATACTAAATAAGAAACCTCTGTTATATCTTACACGAGGAGGTGTAATAGCAAGTGGAACACCGATTAGCACAAAAACAATAGTCGTTACAGGAAGTGCAATTTTATCGTGTAATTGAATTGATAATGATGCTTTAAATTCTTTTGTAAGATCTCTGTGTGTTGCAAGATATTTAACCAATTGGAAGAAATTTTGTTCTTGAGCAACATTCTTTTCAAGTTCTCTTGATAAATCCATACCAAATTGGGCTAGAGAGTGTTCAAAGATTGTTGTATTCAAAACGTTACCATTGTCAGAAACGGTATAAATGGCACCTTTATCAAATTCCCAGCCTTGAGGAGATGTTGCACCTTGTTTTGCTTGTAAAACTTGAATAGTGTCTTTTTTTGAAATATCTAAAACGGTAATGTTATAAAGAGTATTATCTTCACAATGACCAACGTAGAACAAACGTCTTAAACCTTGATCTCCAACTTCTTTGAATACAAAGTTTTGTTTTCCGTTTGGAATATTCTTTTGACCGAACGCCCACAATGCAAGGTTTTTAGATTGTTTTGTTGCTGCCGGTACGATAGTTTCATTAATAAAGAAACTGAACAATGCCATTATAATTGCGAAAACAAAAACGGGTTTTGCAATACGTTCCAAACCGATACCGCAAGAACGCATTACTGTAATTTCTGATGACAAACTTAATCTGTTAAGTGTCATTACGGTTGAAAGTAGTACACCCATTGGAATTGTCATTACAAAAACTGACGGCAAGTTCAAAATAATCATGATTAAAGCTACTTTGAATGGAATACCATACATAGAGATTTGCTTAATCAATGTAATGAAGGTATCTGATGCAAAAATAATCGCAGTAAAAACGAACACACCCATTAAAAACATCTCTATTATCTGTTTTAAGATGTATTTATCAAGTTGTTTTAGCTTTTTAAATAGTTTGATTATTTTTCTCATAGACCTATTTTATTTTAAATATGATTATTAATCAAATTTTATTAAGACTTTCAAAGTATCTTTATCTTTATTTTTTTCGAAGGCTTCAATTGCATCATCAACAGAATAAATACCTGAAATGAACGATTTGAAATCAATTCGATTGTTTTCAAGAAGTCTTAAAGCCGGTTTGAATTGTCCGCAACGAGAACCAAGAACCGTAATTTCATTGATTACGATAGGTGCCAAGTTAAATTCTTTGCTACCGGCAACAGTACTTTTTAGAACTAAAGTTCCACGAGGTTTAGTAAGAGCCATTGCTGTTTCAAAACCTGAAATAGAGCCTGTTGCTTCTACTACCACTTCCCATTCGGGTTTTACGTCTAAATCATCCAAAAGAATTGTTTTAACGCCTTGTGCTTTTGCTATATCAAGTTTGTTTTGATGTTTGCCCACAAGAGTTACGTCATAATTGAACGCATTAAGTGTTAATGCTGTTGTTAAACCTAATTTCCCGTCACCTTGTACAAGTACTTTTTGGATAGGTCGAATGTGTAATTGTTCTAAAATTTCACAAGCTGCTGCAAGAGGTTCTACAAAAACAACTTGTTCGTTTGAAACATTTTCAGGAACTTCAAAAAGAATTTCCAATGGAAGTGTGATATATTCAGCAAAACAACCGTCTTTTCTCCAAATACCAATGGTATGTCTATCAGGACAGTGTCTTACCAAGCCTTGATTACACCATTCACAATCAGGTTTGTGACAACCATAACTTATTTCTGCAACTACTCTTTTACCTAAAAGGGATTTATCTTCGTCGTTAATTTCTTCGACAACTCCGACAAATTCGTGTCCTAAAATTCCTTTGTAACCCATATAACCTTTTGTAATTTCAAAATCTGTGTTACAAATTCCTGCCAAAGACACTTTTATAAGAGCTTCACCTTTTTGAGGAACAGGTTTTTCATAGTTTTTATCTAATTTTAAATTTTCATCAAATACAATAGCTTTCATTGTAGTCCTTCCAAGATTTGTTTTACGATAATTTTACCTCAAAATTTGACAAATTTCAAAAATAATGTTCTAATTGATTGAACGCCCCTTATTATATGTTGCTCAATAAATTAGAAAGGTATTTATGAGCAAATTTGTTGTGCCAAATGTTTTTATTGCAGGCACAAAAGCAAAAGCGCAAGAAGTTAATGAAAATTTTTCTTCTATGCAAGACGAACTTGAGAAAAAAGCTTTAAAAGTTGGGGATAAAGAACAACCCTTTTTTGTTGCAGATGCAATAGAAGATAATCATGCGGTGTCAAAATCACAGGTTCAAACATTGGTTGACAATGTTAAAAAAACAACAATTGCAAAGTTGGATTCTGAGAAATTATCACTTTTTGCTAAAAATGGCAATGTTGATTCAGACGGAAACTCTTACTTAATAAGCTTTTCCGGCATGGAATTGAATTTTTTAGTAGGTGGTTTGTATAAAAAATTGATAGGAAATATTCAAGGAAAATCTGTTGAAATTTCTGAAATTTCAGATTTTAGTATGAATGGTTATGCTGATGGTACTTACAATGTTTTTGTTGATTCTGAAGGTGAAATTACTGTCTTGGAAAACAATGTTTATATTCAACCGAACGAGCCGGAGATGGTTGTAAACGATGTATGGGTGAATACTTCCGCTAAACCGTTTGAAATTAAGCAATATAACGGTACTGGCAATGTTGAATTTGAGAAAATTTGGATAGGAAAAGTTGTAGTTAATGAGTCTGCTATCTCAACTGTGGAAACACTTCCTTTTAACTCAATTCAAGCAACAAACGTAAATCATTCAAATTCAGCAAGAATAATAAAATCTTATAAAAACGGTAATTCTTGGTATAGAATTTGGTCTGATGGTTGGTTGGAACAAGGTGGTACTCTTGCAAATGACCAACGTCTTAGAAAAATTAATTTTTTAGTTTCATTTAAAGATACAAGCTATTGTGCCGTTGTAACTGCAATTGCCACTCTCGGATTTAGTTGGGGAATTTATCCGAGTTGTACAAAAGATTATTTGACACTTTTAGCAACACCGGGAGGAACTGTGGATTGGAATTGGTATGCTTGCGGGTATAAAGAATAATAAAGGAAGGAATTTATAATGGAAATAAAAGCAAAATTGGTGAAACCTTATACCGAAATTGAACGAGAAAATTTTATTGTAGAGCAAAATCATAATCTTGGTTATGAAATTATAGAAACGGAAACGGCACTTGAAGCTTTAGGAAAAACTGCAGAAGAACTTCAAGAGATAAAAAAAGAAAATACAAAATTCCAAATAGAAAAACAATTGGAAGAACTTGATAAAAAACGTATAAGGGCTGTATGTGAACCTTCTATGAAAACTGAAACTCAAAGTTGGTTGGATTTTTATAACGAAGAAATTAAACAGCTAAGAAAAAGCTTGGCAAATATTTAGGGGTAAAAAGAAGAAGGTTGAGATGTATTAGAATCTCAACCTTCTGTCTGTCTGTCTGTCTGTCTGTCTGTCTGTCGTTTTGAATATAACCTTGACTTCCGTTACTATTCCAGTAGACATTTTCTTTTATTACTTTTGCCGGATTTCCTGCAATTGCGCAGTTTTCTTTTGAAAATCTTTTTGCTACAACTGAATTCCAACCAACAAGACATCCTTTAGGAATAAAACAGTTCTTTAAGATAGTTGATTTTGCGCCAATCCAGACGTTATCTTGTATTTCAAGTGTATCAACTTTGTTTATGATTTCATTTGTTTCTAAGTCGTACACTGGGTGAGCATCGGTATTAAACAGAGTTATACCAAATGCAAACATACATTTGTTACCTATTTTTACTGAAGAATTAGAGTTATAGGTAATGATTGAAAAATCGTTTTCACTACTTGTATTATCACCTATAGAAATTTCAACATTATTAATTTTTCCGAAATTTGGATGATCTTGACCTACAATAAAGGACGAATCTATTGTGTAGTAGTTTTCTCCAATGGTAATTTTAGAATTGTCAGCAAACATTGATATTGAGATTTTTCCTGCTTTTGGAGATAGTTTTTTGATTTCAATGTAGTTGTTTTGACAATTTTCCAAATATAAGTTTACTTTTATTAAATCTTCTTCGTGGATTTTTATTATATTTCCATTCTTTTCGTATTTTTTTATAGCCTTTAAACGACGTTTTATTCTACGTTTTATGGCTAAATTATTTAAAAATTTTTTAATTAATTTTTTCATTTTTACTAATTTTATTTTTTATACGGTCTTTTTCTGAATAAGAAGTATGTATTGTCATTCATTGAAACTGTTTCAACCAAGTCACATTCTTCTAAAAAGATATTCTTTGCATCATCAAAGGTTTTGAATAAGCAAGCAAGAATTCTATCATTGTGAACAGCTTCAGGTGTTGTAAATTGTTGTCTGTATTGTAATTTTTCACCTAAAGCTTGATTGTCTGGTCCATATATCACCATTACGATATATCTGCCGGCTTGAACTTGATCAAGATAGTTTTTCTTCATAAATTCATAGTATCTTTTTGAAGTATAATTATCGCTTTGTAAAATGCTTAACCATAAATCATCAATGTGACCTTGTTCCATTGCTTGAATTTGATAATCATCATAAACAAGCTTATTATAAGGTTTTCTAAATTCATGCATTAGCTCAAAAGACGGGCATCTTGGTGATGTTGGGCTTTGATAAATGAATGAAACGCTTGATGCAAAAGGTCTAAATACAATATCTCTGTTGTCCAAACCTCTTGATTGAAAATAGTTGTTTGCATCAATTATTGCATTAGTTTTCGTAATTACATAAGCAGGATCTTTAAATAAATAGAATGAACTAAATGCTGAAAATGCAATTAGAAAGATTGCAACGTGCCATTTTTTTAATTTTGATAAACCAACCGCAGATAAAATCATCAAAATCGGAACAACAAAAATAATATATCTTGGTACTAATACGATAACTCTTAACATACAAGATACAAGAATTATTAAGTATGCAATAATTATTGTTGAAAATGCCATATATAATTTGGCATCTTTTTCCTTGAAGGCTCTTATTAATGCACAGATAAAATAAATTACAGGAATAACGACTGATACAAAGTATAAGAAATCAATCATTATAGGTAAGTATTGAGTCCAAAACAGCATACCGACTTTTGTACCGAAGAAATTTTGAACATTTCCAACAAAATTAATAAATTGGAAATTTGGTATATGAAACATTATGAATTTGCTTCTTTGGTATGTGTAATAAATTGCAATTGCAAAATAGGGTACTAATAAAATTAACTGATAAATTCTGTATGTAATATAATTTTTGATTTTTTCTGTGTTATCTTTTTGTGTCAAAAATAGGTATAAAGAGTAAGAAATTACTTGTCCTATATTGAAAACAATTCCGCCAATTAACAAATATGGAATCAAAGTATTAGTTACTAAAAGCTTTACTAATGATTTTTTATCACCTTTTTCATCAAAATCAAGAAGGTAATTCATTGATAATAGAGACAAGAAGGTAACCATTATATACATTCTGACTTCAATTGAGTAATAAATCATCAAAGGACTTACTGCAACCAATATTGCTGCAATCACTGCTGCAACTTTGTCATTTCTGTATAACTTTTTAGATACGATATATGTCAAAGGTATTGTCGCTACACCAAAAATAACGCTTGAAAATCTAAGTAAAATTTCAGATGTACCGAATATTTTTAACCAAAAATGTAGAAAATAAAAATAAAATGGTGTGTGTTGAAAATCTTTTGTTAACAAAAAGTTATCAATTCCAAATGGGAATTGTTGTATTGCAACCAAAATTGAATGTCCTTCATCATACCACATCGGACAATTTGAAATTGCAACTCTCAACTCTAATCCAAATAACGTTATCAAACATATTAATATTGGTGCATAATATTTTCTAATCTTTTCCATAATACACAAATTATATGATTAAAATAATTATTTATCAATTAAAAT
>URRM01000072.1 GCA_900550295.1 uncultured bacterium | reverse complement strand
ATCTCGTGGTACACTTCACCGTTGGAAAAATATTATTAACGAAACAGAAGATTATGTTGAATTTTGTTTTAAATGTATTTGGAGTGATCAATCTTTCGATTTTATCTGCATCGATTGTCATTGTATTAGGTTCAATATCGCAAAAAATTGGTTTCAATCCGTTCCAAGAAATACAGTGCGGTGTCGCTGCAAATGTAAATGGAGTTGTTATCACTTCACTACCATAAGGTAAATCAAGAGCTTTAATTGCAGTTAAAAGAGCAATTGTACCATTATTAAACAACTGAGCATTAGGTACCTTCAAAACATCCCTTAATTTTTCTTCTAATTCATTATGTTTTGCACCCATATTTGTTAGCCATTTTGTTGCCCAAATGTCTTTTATAATTAATATCTCATCTACCATTGCATCATTAACAAGTGTTGAAACTAAATTGTTTAATGTTTCTACATCTCTTTGCAATGTCGGGATTATTACAGAAATTTTATAATCAATTTTACCTAACATTCCATTGGTTCCAAATACTTTTTATACATATAATCACTAGAGTTAAAATAAGCTTTTACTCGTTCATAATTATCCTTTATTGCCGGAAGTCTATTATTATAGTCTTCTTCATTACAATTTTTCAAAACTTTTTCTATATCATCCTTTGTTGAAATCTTTATTATTCCATCAGGATTAAAGAATTTATCTATCTCTGTTGCGCCTATGTAGATTGGTACTGTTTGTGACACGAACGCACTTGTTAGTCTTTCAGTAAAGAAATATGGTGTAATGTCATTTTCAATAGCAAATGTATATACAAATCTTTTAATTGTTCCGGTTCGGGCATTAATTCAATGTTTTGATTCATAATATTTATGTGCAAATTCTTTATTGATTTTAAAAATTTAATATCTTTTTTCTTTAGTTCTTTGTAAAAATCATCCGCATAATAATCAGGAATATGCAAAATCATTTCGTCCAAATTCTTTGCATTATCTACGATTTGACTAAATCTATAAATATCTTCATAACGCATTTTTAGCAATTTTTGTCGGTGTCATCACAGGTATTGGCGGAGGAATGGTTAGAGATGTTTTAGCCGGAAAAGTTCCTTTCGTTTTATTCAAAGACATTTACGCATCGGCAGCAATTGTTGGAGCAGGTATTTATTATTTTATGTACACAAATCATTACAACCCTATTCTATCAGTGGTTCTTGCAATCGTCATAACAATTGTAATCAGGATGCTTGCATCATATTACCATTTAGGTTTACCAAAACTCCCGCGAATTCAGTTTGATAATGAGGAGGAAGACTAAAGGAAGCGGCGCTTCCTTTTATATTTTAATCTTCATTTATAAACATTTTTTTATCTGACATAATTCGTTCTATATTAATTAAAAGTTGAATATTATCACCTCGAATTATTTCTGACGAGATATAAGAATCCTCCGTGCTTGATTTTTTGTTATCTATCAATTCTTCCGGAATATCTGATATTTCGTAAATTTCATCTACCAAAAATCCAATTTTGTACTGTTCTGAGTCAATGATTATAACTTTCGGTTTCTTTGTGTATTCAGTTTCCGATAAATTCAAGAACTTTTTGAAATTAATGACCGTTATAAAATCACCTCTTATTGTCATCAGACCTTCAACATAATCGGGTGAGCAAGGCAATTGAATTAAATTTGTTCTATTTGTAACCTCTTTTATATATTTCAGATTTATGCAATAAGAAGTTTCATTCAGCACAAAAGATATAAATTTATCATTTACAAACGATGTTTGAGTCACAGAATTATTCAATTTTGTAACCAAATATTTTGCTCTTGAGTTAAAAATTTCAATAGATTTTTCATCATTCGGAAACAGATTTTTTATATTGACATCTTTTTCTGAAGTTCCTTGTCTTAAAACTTGTTCTAAAGCATACATATTTAAAATTGAAACTGTTTGTTCTTCAATATGATATAGAGAGTCAATAATTTTGTTTTCGGTAATAAAAGGCAATCGCTCTATTTTTGAATTATCAAAATCCATAATATTTTCGATATTATCGGCAACAATACCGAAAATTGACTCATCTGTTTTTACTACAATAAGTTTTGTATTCACCGAATAATTAGTCACAGGAATATCTAAATAAAATCTGACGTCTAATATATTTATGTTGATATTGTTGAATTTCAGAACCCCGATAATATTGTTTGGAAGTTTTTGAGGATATTCAAGAGCCGGTAGTTTCATAACTTCGACAATATTTTTAAGCGGGATAGCATATTTATTGTCGCTCAATGTAAAATAAAGATTTTGTTGAATTTCAAAATTTTCACTATTTAACGTTAGCAAGTTGTTCATCATAAATTATAACCTTGTTTCTGCCAGTTTGTTTTGCATGATACAACGCTTTGTCCGAAGTTTCAACCAATTCTGACGTTTTAGAGTAATGATCTTCCATTTCTGCAATACCAACGCTTACGGTTAATGTAATTTTTATGCCGTTGTGTAAAAATTCGTGTTGTGCAATTTTTTCACGTAATCTTTCTACCGGAATTAGCGCTCTTTCGGCTATAGTTTCCGGCAAAATAATTGCAAATTCTTCACCGCCGTAACGATAAATCATATCTGTTTTTCTAAAAGAATCTTTTAGCAATTTAGCAACTTCCTTCAAGACATAATCACCATATTGATGCCCATAGTTGTCATTTACATTTTTAAAGAAGTCTATATCAAGAATTGCCATACTTAGATGGTTTTTATATCGTTTAGCACGCAAAAATTCACGTTCTAAGTTATATTCAAAGTGACGTCTGTTATACAATCCTGTCAAACCGTCTGTCACAGATAACAATTCTACTTCCGCATACAAAGATTTCATCTTCATAAGAGCCAAAAGTTCTTGTTTCATAAGATCATAGAACTCAACCTTGCTGTAATCAATTTCATCTTTTGAGAAAAATGCGATTCCGCCTAACAATTTTCCTTCAAAAAGCAATGGTAGCACAAAATTTGATTTAAAAACAGAAGGTGAAATTAAGCTATTATCTGATTTTTCAGGGTTAACTCTTACAATTTCGTGTAAAAAATCATTCGTGTTAAACGGTTTCATATCAGGCATTTGCGTAAAGAAATCTCGTTTTAATTTTTCTACTACAAACGAAGAAACACTTGAACTGTTCACATCAAAATACAGAATATTTTTTGCATTTTCATCAGGGCATTTAAAGAATATTGTTGAAATATCGTAGTCAATAAAGGTAGAAATAAGTTCCAAAGTTTTATCTACCAAGACTTTTTCGTGCGTATAATATTCGCCCAAATTTCTGAATTCGTTTAAAAATATCGATTGCATCAATAATCGATTAAGAATTCTATTAATTTGTTCATTCACAGAAAAATCATCAACAGAGTATGTTGCAATTACATTTTTATCTTCGTTTGAAAGGTCGCTGTCTTGTATAATTTTTAAAGTTTTTTGCAAAATATCTTCAAATTCCGCTGTTTTTGAAATAAATGCTTGAGCGCCTGCTTTTTTACCCCAGAATTTATCAATATTCTTGTCTAAAACAGTCAAAAGAATTATTGGAATATTTTTTGTAATCGGATTATTTTTTAACAATCTGCAAAATTGGTAACCGTCTAAATCAGGCATAATAATATCTGAAAGAATTATGTCCGGCACAAATGAAAAAATTTTATGATAACCTTCAAGCGCATTTTGTGCGGTTTCTACTTCGAAATCACACTTTGTAAATCGCACTCTCATAACGTCTAATTGAGTTTTGCTATCATCTATCAGTAAAACTTTATTTTTCATCATCAAATAATCCTTATTTGTAATATAATTATACTATAAATATTTATATAGCAAGGAGTCCTTTATGTTTAATAAATTCAATTTCAATATTTTAGAAAAAATGTTTATCAAATACATTATAGAAACATTTTTAATTTTGGCAAATTTTGGGCTTTTCTCATTAATATTAACTTTTGATATCCCAATGGCAAGAGCTTTCGCATTTATTGCCATTATGTTGTTATTGAACGTTTTTATATACTATTTGCTTAGACTGTGGATTGACAAAACAATCAAAAAGGATATTACAACAAAGGTTAAGGACATCAGTCAATTAAAAAACATCTTGGAAGATCTTATTGCAAAACATAAACATACACTTGATTTATATTTAAAAACAACTCAAGATTGCATTGCAAATTTTGAAACCGTAAAAGAGGCTAACGTTAGAACAAAACAAATTTCTCAAATAATTTCATCTCAAGTTGAAAAATCAGTTGATGCAACTCAAAAAGAACACAGCGCAATGGTTGAAAATTCTGAAAAGTTAGACTTTTTAAAACAACGTATTCAAATTATTGCGGATTTAATTTTAGATCTTTCCGAATACAATCAACAAATCGGTTCAAACGTAGGTTTAGTTGAAGATATCGCAGAACAAACTAACATGTTGGCTTTAAATGCAGCAGTAGAAGCGGCAAGAGCAGGTGAACACGGTAAGGGTTTTGCTGTTGTTGCAAGTGAAATCAGAAAACTTGCAGATGAATCAAAACAAGCAACAACTAAAATTTCTTCATTAATTAATGATATTCAAAATGTTACTAACTCAACTGTTATGGCAACAGAAGAAGGTACAAAAGAAATTGAAATGGTTGTAAAAACTTCTAACTTTACTAAATCTAATTTGGAAGAAATTACAAATGGTGTAAAATCTATATCTGAAAATGTTTCAAGAATCACAACCGACACACAAAATGCTTTTTCTGCAGAATTTAATACAACAATTTTAGAATTCAGTGAAGAAATCAGCAACTTTTTACAAGAATTAGAAAAATGTGTTGGTCAAATTGATGAAATGACAAATGTCTACAACGAAGAAACAACTGCAAAAATGTAGGATATGGCAATGGAATTTCAAGACGACGAGTTGCAAGAAATTTTGAATATTTTTAACGTTGAATCGGAGGAAATAATTTCTCGATTGAACGACAACCTTATGGCGCTTGAAAAATCTCCAACAAACAAAGATGTTCTCATTCTATTATTCAGAGATGCACACAGCCTAAAAGGTGCCTCAAGAATGATTGGTTTTACGGCAACACAAAACCTTGCGCACAAACTTGAAGACACATTAGGTTTGGCAAAAGAAGACAAGCTTATAATAAATTCGCAAATTGCAGACGTTATGTATAAGACTGTCGATTTAATTTCTAACATCATCAAACAATCTATTGAATCGGGTAAAGAAAAATACAGCAAAAATGAGGTTGATACTCAAACAAAAGCATTAGAAGAGGTTCAAAACAAGTTTACTCAAGTGCAACAGCAAGAAAATTCGACTCCTGTAAAAAAGGAAGAGGAAAACACTATTGACGAACAAAAAGAAATTCCTCAAAGACGAAGTTCTGACAAGCAAAAAGAATTCAGCAAAAAAAATTTTATAAAATATTATTATAAGTGTAATTCGGTTATAATTGATACTTTAAAATGCGTTATAAAGTTGTCAGAAAAGATTGAAAACAAATCCATTGAAGAACTATTGGGGCTTATCAACACTCTTTTAGAATACTTTCAACAAATTAACCACTTCGAAATTAAATCTACACTTGATACAATCAAACTTAAGCTGGATGTAATTGAAAAGTGCGGAACAGAGCTTACAATAGACGAAGTAGCCGAAATTCAACAAGAGCTTGATAACATAATCAATCAACTTACAAATTTGTGCGAAATAAACAACCTTGAAACAGTTGACTATTATGGTTTTGCATTCAGTGATAATGTATACGAAATACCTCAAAATGAAATGCTACAAGAAGACGAAGAAGACAACGTCATAGAGCCTGAACTTATTGTTGATAACACAATCTCCGCTCTGCCACAATTTTCGAAGGATTTTGACATTGATGCAATATTAAGCCAAGTTCAATCTCTGGAAAACTCTTCTGATGCTTATGCTGACCTAAGTGAGTTTTTCAACGAGATAAAGAATCAATCCGATAACAAAGAACTTTTACAGGTTATAGATAAAATTTTGTCAATAATTGAGTTTGCTAAAAATTTAAACATTACGCTTGAAGAATCCGTAATTGAGATACTATCAAATGGTGTAAAATTCTGCAAAGCTATTGTTAACGGTGAAACACCCCAAGATGACGGCGCTCTTTTGGCTCAACAATTAACCGTTGCAAAACAATTAATTGAAATCGCAAATCCTCAAACAAAAGAACTTGCAACCGTTAACACTGATGATAATAGTCCGCAAAATTCAAACAGTTTTGCAAAAATGAAAGACTTTTCTCACATTTTTGACACAGGTGAGATTAAAACATTGCATGTTGAATCATCAAAACTTGATGCTATGGTGAGCCAAATCGGTGAACTTATTGCAACAAAAATAAAAACAACCAAGCAACTTAGCGAACTCAACAACTTAAACGACAAATTGGAAGATTGGCAAAAGGATTTTTCAAAACTTATTCGTCACTTAAAAAGCTATGACAAACGCTATTCAAAACCCGACAGCGAAGGGGATTCGTCTTCTATAATCTTTATAAAACAAATGCTTAATGCACTAACGGAGCAAAACCAAAAACTTAATTCAATCGTTTCAGGAATCGCACAATCACAACGTTCAAACCTTGAAGATGACATGAAAATGCGCATTTTAATTGATGATTTTGACGGAATGATTAAAAATATACGTGTATTACCTCTTGCAACAGTATTCCATCTATTTGGAAGAATGGTTCGTGACATAGCAAAAGAACGAGGAAAAGAGGTTGAATTAACTATTTCAGGAAGCGAAACAAGTGCTGATAAAAAAATTATTGAAGAGATTAAAAATCCGCTAATTCACATCCTTAGAAACTCTATCGACCATGGAATTGAAACCCCAGAACGCAGAAAAGAATTGGGTAAAAGCCCTACCGGACATATTCAAATCAGTGCAAAACATCTTGATAATAAAATTTTAATTGAAGTTATTGATGACGGACAAGGGTTTAACATTGAAAAAATTAAAGAAAAAGCGTTAAATAAAGGCTTTTTGACAGAAGAAGAAATAGACGATATGACTGACGAAGAAATTATGAATATCGTTTTCTACCCCGGATTTACAACAGGAGAAGAAGTTACAAGCATTTCAGGACGTGGAATCGGAATGGATGTTGTAAAATCAAAAATTGCCCAACTTAACGGAAATGTAAAAATCATTTCTGAGTTTAACGTGGGTAGCAAAATTCAAATAGAACTTCCTGTCACAATGGCGACTTTGACCGCATTTTTAATTCAATCAGCAAATCAAACCTTTGCATTACCAATGTCAGTTATTAACACCGTTGTTTGCAGAAATGAAAACGAAATTTATCATACACACGAAAATTTGACAATTTTACACAATGGAAAAAATATTCCCGTTTACAACCTTGCACACCTTCTTAACCTTAAAAATTTGCAAGAAGAAAGTGCAATGAAAACCATAATTATTATTGAAACAGGAAATAAAGTCATTGGGATAATTGTTAATAAACTGCTTGGCGAACAGGAAATTTTACACAAAAAATTGTCACCTCCGCTATATCGAATTAAAAATATTTCCGGAGTTACAACCCTTGCAACAGGCGAAACTTGCCTAATTTTGAATGCGAATGATTTAATTAAAAATTCAACACTTCAAAATGCAAAAAAAATATCAATGACACAACCAAGTTTACCATCGATTGAAGAAAAAAAATCTAGGTTAAAACAAAAAAATATTCTCGTTATTGACGATTCAATTACAACAAGAACCTTAGAAAAAAATATTTTAACAAGTGCCGGTTTCAACGTATATACTGCAATAAATCCGATTGAAGCCCTAAAAAAAATCAATGAAATTCATTTTGATGTAATCTTGACCGACATCGAAATGCCGGAAATGTCCGGATTTGAATTTTTATCACAAATGAAAGACAATGAACTTTATGCAAATATTCCAATCGTCATAATGAGTTCACTCGGAGAAGAAAACCAAAAACGAAAAGCCCACTCACTTGGAGCAGAAAAATATGTCGTAAAAGGTGAATTTAATCAAAAAGCATTTATTGATATGGTTTCTAATATTTTATTGAAATATTCTGAATAAAATATAAAAAAGGCGGTCGGCTTGTAAAGCCGACCG
>URRM01000071.1 GCA_900550295.1 uncultured bacterium | reverse complement strand
TTGACCGTCCTCTTAATAATCCATTATTTATTTAATGTTTCTTCTATTGTTTTTCTGCTTGTTTATTCAAAAAGGCATTTCTATTTTTTACAAGTTCTGCTGCTGTCATCGCAACACCTGCAGCGATTGCAATTTTTCCTGCAAGACTGGCAGTATTTTGTTTAGATACTTTTTGCATTAATTCATTTGCTCCAACAACTGTGCAAGCTGTTAAAACACCATCCAATGCAGCTTTAGCTCCGACTAAAACTTGTTTTTTATTGTTTTTCAAGAATGTCCAAGTCTTTTTTGCTCCATTTACAACTTTTTTGCCTAAACTAGTTGTCTTGTCTGCAACATCTTTTGTTATTTCTAACGTATCTTTTTGAGGTTCGTTTGTTGAAACGATACCTGCTTGACATTTGCAATTAGGATCAGAACATCCAAAATTTGTTGCCGGAGTCATAAAATTTGCGCTAATTGAATTTAAGTTCATGGTAATTCCTTATTTTCCTGATACTTATTAAAGCATCCTGAAAATAAAAATTGCCTTAATTTCATAAAATGTTAAGATTCTGTAACTTCAACGAAGGAACTTTTGTCTGTGCCACATACAGGACAAGTATAATCTTCCGGTTGGTCAGCGAATTTTACGCCTTCTTTTTCCTCATCGTAAATCCATCCACATGGTAAACATTTGTATTTCATATTAATCTCCTTTCTTTTTACTAAATTATTAGTATTAAAGTTTTTGGTTTTAAATTGTCAAGGTTGGCGATTTATGCTAATATTTTTGTATTATGAAACATGAATTTGAACAAAAAGTATTTTATTCAGACACCGATGCTTATGGTGTTGTATGGCACGGTTCATACCTTCGTTGGATGGAAATTGGACGTGTTGAATTGTGTGAAAAAGTTGGTTATTCTTTAACAAAATTATTCGAGGATGATGTAACTTTACCTGTTGCGGAAATTAATATCAGATATAAATCACCTGCTAAATTAGAGGAAAAACTTTTGATTGAAACCTCATTAATAGAATCAACAAAAATATCAATGACTTTCGGACAAAAAATTTATAATGCAGAAACTAAAAAACTTCATATAGATGCAAAAGTGAAAGTTGTTGCAACTCATAATGACGGCATGCTTTATAGAAGTTTGCCTCAAGATTTGGTAGATTTTATTGAAAAGGTTAAAGATTAATGGCAAAAGTTAGATTGAATAAATATATCGCATCTGCAGGAATTTGCTCTCGTCGTAAAGCTGACGAGATGATTGAACAAGGTCTTGTAAATGTAAACGGAAAAAGAGTTTCAGAACTTGGATATTTAGTTTCTGAAAAAGATAAAGTTTTTATAGATGAAAAATTAATTCACCCTTTAAAACACGAATACTATCGTTTTTACAAACCAGCCGGATATATTACAACAGCTGATGATGAAAAGGGTAGAAAAACTATATATGACATTTTGCCGGAGGAATTACATAAGTTAAATCCTGTAGGTCGCTTGGATAGGGAATCTACAGGGTTGATTATTCTAACAAATGACGGAGAATTAATTAATGAGTTAACACATCCGTCAGTTAAAATTCAAAAAGTTTATATCGTAAGCATTAACGGTAGAATCAATCAAAATCATATTGACCAAATGGCAAATGGTATTGAAATTGAACCAAACAAAAAAGCTTATGCAGAAGTTGAAGTTTTAGAAATATCAAATAAATCAACGTTAATGGAAGTTGTTTTATATCAAGGTTTGAACCGTCAAATCAGAAAAATGTTTGATTATTTAGGTTTTGAGGTTGAATCTTTAAAAAGAATTCAACACGCAACAATTACTCTTGATGGGTTAAAACGAGGTGAATTTAAACCAATCAAACCTAAACAAGTTAAAGAGTTAAAAGCTTATATAGAGAAGGCTGCTAAAAAATAATGATTAGTTTTGCTATTGTTGGTAATATTGCATCAGGAAAATCTACTGTAGAAAACATTCTGCAGGAAAAAGGTTATAAGGTTTTCGATACTGATATTATTGCTCATGAAGTTTTAAATGATTTTGCAGAAGAAATTATCAATCAATTTGACGGACATGATATTTCAGAAAATGGAAAAGTTTCCCGTGAAAAATTGGGAAAAATAGTTTTTAATGATAAAAAATTAAAAGAAAAACTGGAATATATTGTTCATCCTGAAATCAAAAACAGAATTAAGTCGATATTTGAAAAAAATAAGAATGAAAAATATGTTTTTGTATCAATTCCGTTACTTTTTGAAATTGGATGGGGCAATTTATTTGATAAGATATTGTTTATAAAAACAGAGGATGATATTCGCTTAAAAAGATTAATGCAGCGTAATAAATTTACGCAAGAAGAAGCTTTATCTCGAATAAAGTCGCAACTACCACAAGAAAAAAAAGCTAAAAAAGCAGATTTCGTTATTGAAAACAATAGTAGTATTGATGTATTGCAAAAATATATTGAGCGGTTTATAATCCAACTAGAGGATAACGGAGAAACTTAGTGTCAGTTTACTTAGTATCAAAACTGGAAGCCGAAAAAAAGAAACGCACACAAGTTGCATTAGGTGTTTCTCTGCTTGTCGTTGCAATTTTTTCGATAAGCGTTATCTTCTTTCAACTATTGTTAAGAAATGAAAGAATTGAGATTGAAAGTCATATCACAGAAGTAGCAAAACAAAGTGCTCAGGCTGCTAATATTATGATAGCCGGTGATTTTCAAACTCTTGCTTTATATGCACATTTATTAGAAAAAAATCCTAAGGCTTTAGATAGAAAAAATGTTGATAAATGTCTAGAAAAAGCTATTACAAATACAAGATTTTTGTCAATGGCGATAGCTTATCCTGATGGACAAGTTAGAATTTATGATTCAAGAAAAGGTTTTTATCCTTATCAAAATGTAAAATCTTTCCGTTATTTCCAAACAGCGATTAAGGGTAAAAAGTTTGTTGACTTCATAAATAATTACTATGATGAAGACAAATTGATAGTACTTTTTGCAATTCCGCTTAAAGATGCAAAAGGTAATGTTATGGGTGTTTTGACAGCTTCTCAAAGAGTTTCTGACTTTATTAATGCGATTGATATCACTGCATTTAACGATCAAGCTGTAGTTCACATTATTGATAACGAAGGACACATCATTTTACGTGATACAAGCCCTAAAACTGTATTGAAGTCTTCAATATTTGAAACTAATGAAGTAAATGATAAAGTTCGAAAAGAAGCTTTGCAATCAACAAATCCTGTAAGTTACTGGTTTAAAGATGAAAACGGTGTTAAAAAAGTTGCAGCTTTTGTACCTTTGGGTTACAACAATTGGAAAGTTTTGGCAATCTTACCGTTTAGCTCTATAAATCACAATACAAAAATGGTATTGAGATATGCAATTTTATTCTTCTTGCTTATTAATACACTGATTGTAATCGCTGTAAGATACAACTGGATTGTAAGACAACGTTCTGATAATATGATTATGGACTTGGCTTTACAAGATGATGTTACAAATTCATTAAATAAAACAAGTTTTTATATTGAATCAGAAAAAATGTTGTTAAAGACTGATATTGAAGAAGAACCTTTAGCAATTTTGGTTATGGACATTGATAATTTTAAAGTTATCAATGAAGTTTATAATGTTAAAAAAGGCGACAAAGTTTTACGTGATATTGCAAAAATTATATCTAAAGCTGTTGCTGAAAATGGTATCTATGCAAGACTTAATGACGATAACTTTGCTATCATGATGAAATATGATACTGATGAGGATTTAATAGGTTTTGTTGATGATATTACAGACGAATTAGCAAGTTATAAACTTAATATAAAATTAGTACCTTCGTTCGGTATTTTTAAAATAGCAGATAGAAGTTTGACAATTAATGCAATGTGCGATAGAGCGAATATTGCAAAACGTACAGTTAAAGGGCTTGTTGGTGAAAGATATGCTTTCTTTGATGAAAGTCTAAGTAAAGCTATTTTGGAAGATAAACAAATTGAAGATGAGATGAAACAAGCTCTAGAAGAACATCAATTTGAAATGTACTTGCAACCAAAAATTAGTATGGCAACAATGCAACCTTGTGGTTCGGAAGCTTTAATTCGTTGGAATCACCCTAAAAAAGGTTTAATTCCTCCATACAAATTTATTCCGCTTTTTGAAAGAAATGGTTTTGTCGTTGAAGTAGACAAATACATTTGGGAAGAAGCTTGCAAAACAATCAGAAAATGGTTAGATGAAGGTAAAGAACCTTTACCAATTTCAGTAAACTTGTCTAGAATTCACTTTAAATATGATGATTTAGTAGAAGTAATTCAAGGTTTGGTTCAAAAATATAATGTTCCGCAAAAGTACTTTGAATTAGAGCTTACAGAAAGTGCATTTTTAGATAACGAGGGTGCTGTAAACTCTACATTAATCAGATTGCAAGAACTTGGCTTTACTATTGCAATGGATGACTTTGGTGTAGGTTATTCTTCATTGAATATGTTGAGAAAACTTCCTGTAAATGTATTGAAGTTGGATAGAGGATTTATCAATGAAGCAACTTGTACAGAAAGAGGTTTCATCGTTCTAAATCACGTAATTCATATGGCAAAAGACTTAAAAGCTACAGTTGTTTGTGAAGGTATAGAAACTGAGGAACAAGCTGAAACATTAAAGAATGCAGGTTGTGATATTGCACAAGGTTTCTTATATGCAAAACCAATGCCGGTAAAAGAATATGAAGATTACGTTTATAACCATGAAGGGTGCAAACAGTAAATAATGAATTTTGATGAATATTACTTAAATCAAAATCTTATCTTTTTACGTAAATCGATGCCTGATATAGAAGAACGAATGAAAGATGTCGTAATTACGAATAATTTTAGAATAGGTAGTTCACATACAGGTTATCCGATTTTATTTCGTAATGACGTTGCTTTAAACGATCAATATGATCCGGTTGAAGAATGTGCAAATGTTTTTGAATCAGTTCCGCAATCAAAATATAATTTGTATATAATATGTGGTTTGGAAATGGGGCACTTATTGAACTTCTTTAACGATAATTCAAAAGCTCATATAATTTTGTTTGAAAATGACTTGGAATTAATGAAGTACACTTTGTCCAAAGTCAGTATGATAAAAATATTGGGTAATCCAAATATATATATGGTTTCAAACTACAACGAATTAGGCACTGTAATGAATCATATTAAAACTTTGGATATAATAAATAGCACTTATGTAGTTTCAAATAATTTCTATTCACACGCTTATGGTAATGTCATGGCTATTCTTCAAGAGTCGTATTTATAATAAAACTTGATGTAATGTTTTATTTTATTGAATTATAAAAGTGATATAATAACTTTATATCTACTTTTTCATTGGTTATTGCATCAATTAATTCATTTTTCAGTTCTTCAATGTTCCTTAAATGTTGAAAATGAAATAATTCATCAGGTTCAACTTCAAGTGCATCTAAAATATTAGTAAGTGTTTCTGAGGTTACGAAGTTATTTCCACATTCGATTTTGCTTAAATTCCTTTCTCCTATACCAACAAGTTCTGCAAGTTTTTCTTGCGTAAACCCTTTTTTAGTACGGAGTTCTTTAATTCGTCTTCCTAATAGTTTTTTTATATCTGTATTATTGTCCATTACTATCCTCAATGACAATATAATACGCTATATTTTTTATTAACATAACGTAATTTAAAACTCTAAAATAATTGACAAAGAGTTTTTAATTTCCTAGAATAGAACATGTGAGTTCGGATTTCTTTTAAAAGTTTGTCTTTTAAGGAGAGAAAATTTAAGTTAAGGAGTTCTATGCAAAATTTAGAAGAATTAAAAAAGCAAGTTAAAATTGCAAAAAATGTAAGTTATGTTCAGATAAAACTCTTAAAGTATTTGGCAAAGGTAATGAACACGCAGGAATACACCTTCTACAATTTCTGCAAGTTATAGCTATAAATACAACACTATTAAAATAGAATTATTGATAGATGAAATAATTGAAAAATGGCAAGTAGATGTTTCAAATGGAGTTTTAGATGATATTACATTACGTTGTAAAACTATTGACGGTTCATTAAAAAAAGATTTTGTTTTCAATGATGTAGAAATAAACAGGGGTGAAAAAATAAAAGGTGAATTAATAATTGAAGATGCAACACTGAATGATTTTACAACTGTAAAAGACCTCTTGGGTGGGGTAGTTCAAATTTACGGACCGAAAATAATAAGTCTTGATTTAGAAGAAAGAAGAAAAATGAAAGAGTTCTATACTAGTGGTGCAGCCCTTTGGGCAGAAATACTTTGAGAAGGGTTTTACCCATATCTAGGTTATTAATTCACATAAAAAAAAGCCACCTAATTGGCGGCTACTAGACTTGGGGAGGAGGTAAGTAAACCTTTCGGTTTTCTTATGCCTTTTATATCGCACGTCAAAAAAATATCTTTATAGCGTTTTTAAATTTATCCTCCATTTGGTTTATGTTAAAATTTTTGTATGGACAAAATAGTTAGTAAAATTACATCAGGCTTGAAGGGTGAAATCGTCATCCCTTCTGATAAATCAATCTCTCACCGAGCAATTATGTTTTCTTCTTTAGCAAAAGGGGCAACAAAAATTTCTAATTTTTCTCGTGGCGCAGATTGTCATTCAACACTAAAAGTATTCTCTCAACTTGGAATTGAACATGAGTTTTTATCAGAGCAAGAATTAATCCTTGTAGCAAATGGAAAACTTAAAGCCCCGACCAAAGATTTAAATTGTGGAAATTCGGGTACAACAATGCGTTTAGTATCTGGAATTTTAGCCGGACAGAATTTTGATTCTGTTTTGTTTGGGGATGAAAGTCTTTCTAAAAGACCGATGAAACGTGTTATTGAACCGCTGTCATTAATGGGAGCAAAAATTGACTCAAATGAATTTAAAGCTCCATTAAAAATTTATGGACAAAATCTTAAAGGAATTGAATATAATTCAAAATTAGCTTCAGCACAGGTTAAATCATGTGTCCTTCTTGCCGGTATGCATGCTGATGGTGAAACTGTTTTTACAGAACCATATGTTTCTCGTGACCATACAGAGCGCATGCTTAAATATTTAGGTGCAGATATTCAATGTGATGGGGCAAAAACAGTAATTAAACGTTCGGAATTGACATCCCAAGACATTTCAATTTGTGGAGATATTTCATCGGCGACATTCTTTATTGTTGCAGGTTTAATTGTCCCTCATTCAGATTTTGTAATTAAGAATGTAGGCTTAAACCCTACACGTACAGGCATTTTAGACGTAGTTAAAATGATGGGTGGTGATGTTGAAATTTTAGATAAAAAACTAATTTCAAATGAAGAAGTTGGCGATTTGAGAGTAAAAACATCAGATTTACAGGCTTGCGAAATTTCAGGAAGTTTGATTCCTCGCTTAATTGACGAATTACCTGTAATAGCCGTATTGGCAACCCAAGCCGAAGGTACTACGATTATTAAAGATGCCCAAGATTTAAGAAATAAAGAATCTGACAGAATTACAGCGGTGGTTAAGGAACTACGCAAATTCGGCGCTGATATTGACGAAACATCTGACGGATTTATTATCAACGGTAAAAAAGCTTTAAAAGGTGATTGTGAAGTTGATACATACCATGACCATAGATTAGCCATGAGCATGTATATTGCAGGTCTAATTTCAGAAAATCCTGTAAAAATTAATGAGTTTCAATGGATAGATATTTCATTCCCTGAATTTGAAAACCTAATGGCAATTTTGCAATAAGTTAAATTTTATTGATTTTCTATTTTTATTTGGTATTATCAAGGTGGAGATAGTAATAAAAAATCTGAAACATCTGTATAATAAGTATATTTTTATCAAACATCTAATAAAATTTGTACTAATTAGTACAATTAAATATAACAAAATAAAATTCAATACAATTTGAAAATAATCTTAGTTAATAACTATTAAGCCTTATTTACTCCCCTTCTTTCCTAATAAAATAACATAATTTGAGTAATATAGATATTTATTTGTTAAATCTTTTACTTGTAATAAACCAAAAGATTTTTTTATGTACTCAATATCTGAATAGTTAATAGATGATACATTTTCACCTTTATCAATATATAAAATTCTTTGATTTGTGAAAAACAATATTTTAGTGCTTTTTTCGACACACATACATAATAAAGTTGTATCTCTGGTTCTAATGAGGAGTAAAGAATCTCATAAGATGTTCCACCATTGACTTTAACCTCACGAGCAATGTATTTGCTTTCCGGTTTATTGATTTCTAAACG
>URRM01000070.1 GCA_900550295.1 uncultured bacterium | reverse complement strand
AGCCGGTCTGCGCACCGAACTTGAGCGACGTTGATTGGCGAAGCGGGACAAACAACGATTCTGCCAAGAAGGTCCGCGTCAGTTGTTGTCACCGCGGATCGCGGCAGAATCATTGTCGCCACGGCTGTTTTCTTCAGTCGGCTCAACCCAACTTTTGATAATTTTTATTTTTTTGATATTTTTGATAATATTTTGAGATATAAAAATTATATAAAAAAATATCTCAGCTTTCAAGTAACTGCGTTAATTGTGAGATTTTGTAACATGTTTTTAACATAATTTTATTTTTAAGCAATTAAAAATATTTACCTTACTTAAGTCCAATGTAAAAAAATGAATAAAGAAAAGTATTAATAATAAAAAAAGAAAGGATTTTTATGAACATTTCTCATGCAGGTATGTCACAGCCGTCTTTTAAAGGTTGGATTTTTGACGGGAAAACAGCAATTAATGACAAGGCGGTCGCAGTAATTGAATGTGCCTCTCCATCATCTTATGCAACAATGCATTTGATAAATGGTAGAAAAGTAGAGTCGAAATTAAATGCTCGACAACTCATGTCAGAACTAAGTATGGCGGAATCAATGGGTGTTAGAAAAGTACCAGAATATTCTTTTATTGCTTAGTGGATAATAGTTTAATAAAAGCGCCAAAATCTGAAAGATTTTGGCGCTTTTATTGTATTAATAACCCAAGTGTCGTACTTGAAACGTTCTCAATTTTTGTGTAAAATGATGGAAAATTGTGGGGATATTATTATGAAAAAATATATTGTATTATTATGTGTAATTTTGTTTGGTTCTATTGCTTTTGCAAGTGATTATAATGTTTATAAACTAGATAACGGACAAACTGTTATCGTAAAACAAATTACATCTAATCCTATTGTTATTATTGATACTTGGATTAAAACAGGTTCTATTAACGAAAATGACAAAAATACCGGTGTTTCGCACTTTTTAGAACACTTGTTTTTCAAAGGAACTGAAACCCACCCAACAGGAGATTTTGACAGATTGTTAGAATCGAAAGGTGCGGTTACAAATGCAGCAACAAGTAAAGATTTTACCCACTATTACATAAAACTTCCATCGAAAGATTTTGATTTGGCATTAACTTTGCATGCTGATATGCTTTTGAATCCTCAAATTCCTCGCACAGAAATGGAGAAAGAACGAAAAGTAGTTTTAGAAGAAATAGCAAAAGATAAAAATTCTCCATCAGATTTGGTTTATGATAATTTGAATGAACTTATGTTTAAGGTTCATCCATATAAACGTCAAGTAATTGGCACATCTCAAGTTATTGAAACAATTACCAGAGAAGAAATTTTAGATTATTACAAGACTCATTATGCTCCTGAAAATATGATTACAGTTATTGTTGGTGATGTTAATCCTTATGAGGCTGCACAAAAGGTTAAAGAGGCGTTTACTTGTGAGGCTCGAAATGTAAGTAAAAAGCATTACAAAAAAGAACCTCCAATTCTTTCTCAACGTATAAAAGAAGAAATATTTGATAGTAATTCTGCATATATGATGATAGGTTATAGGGGGACTAGTGCTACTGCAAAAGATATGTTTGCCTTAGATGTTTTAGCGACAATTTTGGGTGAAGGCCGTACTTCAAAATTCTATCAAAATATTAAAGAACAAAAACAATTAGTTACTGCAATTTCTGCATCAAATCTTTCTATGAAAGATGATGGTATTTTTGTTATAAGTGCTAATTTTTTACCTGAAAATAAAGAAAAATTAAAAAGTTCTATTTTTGAAGAAATATCAAACGTAAAAACTAGAGGTATAACTCAAGAAGAGTTGGATACTGCAAAAAATATTATAGAAAGAGATACTCATTATGCAAGAGAGTCTGTATCTAATATTGCTTCTGAAATGGGATATACAGTTGTTTTGACAGGTAACCCTAAAGATTATGACAACTATTTAAAAGGTATTGAAGCTGTAACTTTGGCAGATCTAAAAAGAGTTGCGAATAAGTATTTAGGTGAAAATAATTGTGCAATTTCAATTGTATTACCAAAAGAAACCCAAATTTCAACGAAAAAACAAGAAGTTACACAAAATAAAAATCACAGTGCTAAACTGCTAAAATCGGCTTATAACACTGATAAATATACTTTAGATAACGGTGCAACACTTTTGGTAAATAAACACCAAAATAATGACATTGTTGCGATTGCAATAAGAGCAAAAGGCGGTGAATTTTTAGAGAAGAAAATTGGTTCTGCAGATTTGATGGCAAGTGTTATGATGAAGGGTACTAAAAAGTATTCTCAAATAGAATTATCTAAAATTTTAGAAGAAAACGGTATAAATATTTCACCTTCTTCCGGTTCAGATTATTTTTCAGTAAATGTTTTAACAACAAAACAACAGCTTCCTCTAACATTGAGTTTGTTGAATGAAGTAATTAACAATGCAAAATTTGATGATTATGAAATCGAAAAAACTAAAAAAACTATGCTACAAGCAATAAAGGCTAAAAGAGATGTTCCTTTGAGTCGAGCATTAGAAAATTATAGAACTGTAATTTTTGAGGGTTCGGTTTATTCCAATACATCAAAAATTTTAGAAAAAAATATCTCAAAGGTTCAAAGAAATGATATATTAGAGTATTATAATACAATTTTTTACCCTAACAATTTGGTTATTTCTGTTAATGGTGATGTTGATTCTCAACAAATTATCAATGAAATGTCAGAAATGTTCAAATGTAAAAATGGCAAAGTTTTCAGCTATAGTGATTATAAAAATACTATTAAATCAAGAACTCAATCAAAAATTGTTAGAGAAGAAATTAAAGACCTGCAAACATCTTGGATTATTTTAGGTTGGCAAACAGACGGAAATACAAATTTGAAGGACTTTGCAACTTTGCAAGTGATTGATTCTTTTATGGGAACCGGCATGAGTTCTCGTTTGTTCAGGCATTTGAGAGAACAAATGGGACTTGCTTATCAAATTGGAACAGGTTTTTCTCCTAATGTTCTAAAAGGTTCTTTTACAATGTATATTGGTACAAATCCTGCAACAGCTCAACTTTCAAAAGATAAAATGCTAAACGAAATTGAAGTCTTAAAGCGTGAGTTTGTAGGCGAAAAAGAGCTTCAAGATGCGAAAAATCAACTAATCGGACATTTTGTTTTGGCTCTTGAAACAAATTTAGATAAAGCTTCCGGACTTGCTTTGTACGAAGCAACAGGTAGAGGTTTTGATTTTGTAGAAAAGTATACAAATTTAATTCAAAGTGTTACTCCTTCGGATATCATGGAGGTTGCAAACAAATATTTCTTGGATAATTATGTTGAATCAATTGTTGATAAGGCTAAGTAATGGATAATGATCAAGTAGAAAAAATCCGACAAGCCGTAGAAATTGAAGAAAAATATGGCTATATAGATATTCAAGGACGTACAAAACCGTTCTCGAAATTTATAAAGTCGGAAATTATGGCAGAATATAAAAAAACAAAGAGCCCAAAATGGCAAGTCCTAATAGAGGCTTTCGAACGTTATCCTATGGAATCAATGCCTATAAGACGAAAAATTTTGGCTCGTTTTAGAGCTGTAATGCATCACGAACTTCAACCCAAAACAGAAGAAAAAAATATTGATTACGAAAAGAAACTACCAAATGAGTGTGATGTAACTTATGTTAAAGGTGTCGGTCCAAAAGTTGGTTATTTGCTTAATAAATTAAATGTTTATACTGCAAATGATTTGTTGTACTATTTTCCAAAGCGTCATGTTGATTATTCAGGGCGAACAATGATAAAAGAGCTTAATGAAGGTGAAACAACAACAATATTTGGTTATATAAAGTCATCTCAATCTTTTACGACTAAAAATAATTTGGGAGTTGTAAAAGTTAAAATAGCTGATGAAAGCGGTACAATCGAATTAAGTTTCTTTCAAGCAAAATCAAATCGCTTTATTTTGGAACGAACGAAAGCACAATTTCCTGTTGGAGCCGGAATTATGGTTTCCGGTGAGGTTAAATTAAATAAATTTAATATGCAATTAACAATTGACAAACCATCTTACTCTATAATTTCAGATGATATTTTTGATAATTCAAATTTGAATTTAGGTAGAATAGTCCCTATTTATCCTTTGAGTGAAGGTTTGAATATGAAAACTCTACGCCGAGCTATTTATAATGCATTAACAACCTTTAAACATACAATAAAAAACGTAATACCGGATTATTTACGTAATAAGTATAATATTATGGATAAAGGTGATGCTGTTATTCAGATGCATTTTCCAGAATCAATGGAAAAACTTGAGCAGGCCAGATTCTCACTTGTGTTTGAAGAATTTTTTATATCGCAAGTTAAATTAGCTCTATTAAGAGAACAAAACAAAAACAAACATAATTCAGTTCATTTTAAAGTTGATGACAATGGTTTGGTTATGAACTTTATAAAAGGATTACCATTTACTTTAACTCATGCTCAGATGAATGCAGTAAATGAGATTTTGAATGATTTACAGTCGGATGAACCTATGCAAAGATTGTTACAAGGTGATGTTGGTAGTGGTAAGACCGTTGTTGCCTGTATAATGCTCCTTGCCGCCGTTGAATGTGGTTATCAAGGTGCATTAATGGCTCCTACTGAAATCCTTGCTCAACAACACTATAACAATTTAGTAAACTGGTTAACTCCTCTAGGTTTGCATGTTGGTTTATTCTTAGGTTCAAACCGTAAAAAAGTTAGAGAAATAATGGAAACTGATATTAGAAACGGTCAAACACATATTGCAGTTGGTACTCACGCTCTTATTCAAGACAATGTAGAATTTGCAAATTTAGGTGCGATTGTAATTGATGAACAACATCGTTTTGGTGTAAAACAACGTTTAAATTTGCGTAAAAAAGCTCAATCTCCGCAAGTTCTAACAATGACAGCTACGCCGATACCGAGAACCTTGGCTCTTTCTGTTCATGGAGATATGGATTTGACAATTATTGATGAGTTACCAAAAGGAAGAAAGCCGATAAAAACAGCGTTATGTAATTCTAAAAAACAAATTTATAACTTGCTAAGACGAGAGGTTGATGCAGGTCGCCAAGCTTATGTTGTTTATCCTCTTATAGAAGAAAGTGAAACCTTGTCTGCTAAAGCAGCAACAATTGAAGCAGAAAATTTACAAAAAAATGTATTTCCTGAATATAAAATAGGACTTTTACACGGCAAATTGAAGAATGACGAAAAAGAAAAAGTTATGCAAGATTTTAAAAACGGAAAATACGATATTCTTGTAGCTACAACAGTTGTTGAAGTTGGAGTTGATGTTCCGAATGCAACAGTTATTGTCATTGAAAACGCAGAACGTTTTGGTCTGTCGCAATTACACCAATTGAGAGGTCGTGTAGGACGTTCAGATTTACAGTCTTATTGTGTACTTTCTTCATCGGCAAGAAATCCAGAAACTCGTGCAAGACTTGAAATTATGGAGCAAACAAATGATGGATTCGTTATTGCTGAAAAAGATTTAGAACTAAGAGGTCCTGGAGAATTCTTAGGTACTCGTCAGAGTGGTCTGCCGGATATGGTTGTTGCAGATATTGTAAAAGATACAAAAATTCTTGAAATTGCTCGTGGAGAAGCTATAAAGTTCGTAAAAGAACACAATATTGACGATTATCCGCTATTAAAAAATGCTGATGATTTGCAATCTGTAAGTAATTTAGACTTGTTGTCTTCTTAACTATAGGTTTTCAGCGTTAAAGAAGTTAATGCCTCCTAATGCTTGATATAAGCTAATCATAGCAATTATTTCATTAACTTTTAACGATACAACTTGTTGTTCTGTTACAAGTTCAATTTCTTTTTGATATAACGAATTTAATCTATCTGCGATACCTAAATTTTCTTTTTTTGCATTAATTTTGTTTCTGTTTTACTTAATGCGTATCTATCGTTTGCTATAGAATATTTGCCATTGATAGATTTTAGAGTATTATTTATTGGTAAGCTCTGTCAAATGTACGATTTGAGAGCTATCATTGTCTTTGGTTTTGTAAATTTAGGTCTATCAATAGTTCTTTGTACAAGTTTGAACATGCAAATTTCACCAACAACAATTATTTTATCAAACTTTTTATTTGGAATAGGTTCAGTTTGCGCTTTAGTTCCAATTTCAGCACTTGCGCTTGGAACATTGCCAAAAGATAAAATTGCAGATGCTGCAGGTGTTCATAGTCTTTCAAAATGTGTTACAGGTTCAATGTTTACTTCTCTTGCCGCAAGTTTTGCAATTAGATATTCACAAATTCATCAAACGTATTTGTTAAAAATATGAGTGTTTATAATCCGGTATTTAATCAACATTTCACAGCATTAAAACATTTCTTTATGCATAATTATGCAACAGTAACTGCAATGAAACAAGCAAACATAGTTTTATACAAACAATTATTAGTTCAAGCGAAGTTATGCGCATTTGCTGATATATACCAATATGCTGCACTTGTTACATTTTTAGTTATACCGCTAGTATTTTTATTGAAGTTGACACCTGAAAACAAATAATAATTCAAATTTTGTAAACAAATGTAACAAAAATACTAAATTTTTCAGCAAAAATGTTATAAACTTTACAAAATAGGGAATAGTATTAGTGTGGGTAAGGTAATAATCATATGCCCACATCTCTAATTCCTCTCTTCTAATACGTGGTTTTAATTACCGGCTCTTCCTAGCCGGTTTTATTTTTATATTTTATTAATACCTAACTTTGTTAATAAAAATTATCATTGATAATTTTTGTAAAAGTTACCATTTGTTTTACACATGAAAAAACTTGAAGGCGTACAATTGACATATAAAAAATTAGAGATTAAAAATTTGAAATACTGGGGAAGAAGATTACAATGCAAGGCTATTGTTTTGAATTAATTACCGGACCTATGAGTTGCGGGAAAACGGAAGAACTTTTAAGAAGAATAAGAAGAAGTATTATTGCAAAGAAAAAAGTAAAAGTAATTTCACCATGCATTGACACAAGAGAACAAGGTGATTATATTAAATCAAGAAATGGTTTATGGCTTGATGCTGTAAAGGTAAAACATTCAATTCAAATATTAAGCCTAGTAAAAGAAGATGATGAAATCGTTGCTATTGATGAACTTCAATTCTTTGATTCAAATATTGTAAAAGTTATTGCAAAATTGATGCAAGATGGCAAAAAGGTTATCGGCACGGGTTTAGATTTAGATTTTAAAGGTGATACATTCGGCTCAATGCCTGAATTGATGTGTTTGGCAACAACAGTTGATAAATTACATGCAGTGTGTATGAAATGTGGTTCTGACCATGCAACAAGAACGCAACGTTTAATTGATGGTAAACCTGCTGATAAAAATTCACCATTGATTATGATTGGTGGGGATGAAACTTATGAAGCTCGTTGTGTAAAATGTTGGGAATTACCGGATGCGGCAGAAGATGCAAAAAAATCTAATGTATTGAAATTTGCATTAAAATAAAAAATTAATAAAAAAGCGGCGGTGCTATTTGCGCCGTCGCTTTTTTTATATTTATTAAACTTTTTTAAGTTTTAATTCGTTGTTTAATCTTCTAAATTTAACACGTTGATCATGATTTAAAATTGATTTAAAATCTTTGTCTGCATTATGTTGAAGAGTGTGGATGTCTTTAGTTAACATATTGATGATTTGTCGTTGTTCTTTTTTTGCCTTTGAATTTTTTTCTTTTGCTACTGCTTGGTAGATTGCTTTTTCACGTTTTAGTTGTGCGTATAAAATAGCTTCTTTGTCTGCTACATTTTTGTAGATTTGTTCAGCTTTTACTTTTTGTAAATCTGTTAATAAAAGAGCATTTGCAATTAATAATCTGCGTGTCTTTAGCGTATTTAACTCTTGTTTTATTTCTTTGTTAGTAAGAGTATAACTGTTTGTTTTAACCTCGCCTGCAAGGGCTACAGATGATGTTAAAATAATTGTTAATAGCGATATAAGTATTTTTTTCATAACTTTTCCTTTCAGTGCTTATATTTTATAGATATATTATACAATATAAAGATAAAATTGTGATAAGATAAGATTATATAAAGAGGAAAATAAATGCAAGAAATAAATTTAAGAAATTATGCACACTTAGGTGATGCGGTTTGGGAATTATTTGTAAGAGAACATTTAATTGAAAAATGTGTAAAGCCAAAAGATTTACATAAATGTACGACAGATAAGGTAAAGTCATCGTTTCAAGCAAGCGTGCTCGAAATTATAGATAAAGAATTAACAGAAGAAGAACAAGACTTAAAACGTAGAGCAAGAAATATGGATGTGCCGGTTGCAAGACGTAATAATCAAAATGAATATAGGCAAGCCACTGCATTTGAGGCTCTTGTCGGTTATTGGTATAGAGAAGATAAAAATAGATTAGCATACTTTTTTGACGAATTATTAAGCGAAATTTTAAAATAGGTATTTACAAATAATTTTTAGTATGTATAATAATATTACAAACCCGATGCGGGGGATTAGCTCAGCTGGTAGAGCACCTGCTTTGCACGCAGGGGGTCAGGAGTTCGAATC